>NZ_NEJJ01000012.1:0-224298 GCF_002113045.1 Pseudomonas sp. B26(2017)
AACAGCCCATCGAGTACACCGTCAGTCAACGTCAGCAGTTCTTCCCCGGTGACCATCGACACCGGACAGCCGTTGGTGCAGGTCAGCGGCGCACAATCGACGCTGTCGCCGTTGGGATTTTTCGCCTGATCCGGCGTGTCGTCGTGCTGCTCGTCTTTTTTCAGGGAAGCATTACGCCGGGCATCCCAGCGCAATTGCATGCGACCCTTTTTCACCCCGGCGGCGATGCCCCTTGCGGCGACGGACTTGTAGTGGTTCACATAACCGATAAAGGTGCTGACGATGCCGAACATCGCCTTCACCAGTCGCGTCACCGCCGACAACAACTGAGCGCCACGCTCCGCCAGACGCAAGGTCAGATAAGCGATCCCTGCCCCGGCGCCAACGAAAGTCAGCACAACGCCGATCAATACATCGATCAGCAGCTGCACCACCACCATCGAGACTGCCTCGGCGGTTTTCCCGGCAATTTCAGTGCCGGGCAACATTTCCAGCCAGAGGCTCGCAGTACGCAGCAACAAACACAGCGCCGCCTCGTCACTGACCAGTAACTGAAGCTTCTCCATCATTTCAGGCGCTGTTTCTGCCAGCGCAATCAGCTGTGCGGCGCCACTGCCCAACCGCTCGGCAAACTTTCCGGGGTCCTTGAGAATTTCCGACAACAACCCGATGCTGTCCCACACCCCCTCGATCGCCGCCCAGCTCCCGGCGAGCATGCCGTTGCCCGCCGCCGTCACCACCGACTGCGACCACTGCGGCTTGAAGCCTTGCCACTCGCTGCGCAGCCAGCCATCCAGCTGCCGACTCAGGCCATCGTAGGACTCGAAAAGTGCATCAATCTGCTGCTCGCTGGCCTCGCTGTGCACCAACACCCGGTAGAACTTGCCTGCTTCACCGGTAAACACCCCCTTGCCTTGAGCATCGAGGGTGACGGAGTTGACCTCGCCACCGTCCATCGCCACCACATCGACTACGATGCCGCCCAATGGAATGTCGTATACCGACTCGAACTTGCTCTCGATCTCCATCGGCCCGGATTCCGGGCATTGCACGAGCGCAGAAGAGAAACGGTTGTCGTCAATCGCGACCGCCGTGCTGTGCTCGCCGAAACGGATGATCCGCTCCATTCCCATCAGCGACGGCAGATCGGCCGCATGACTGACACCATCTGCCGAGCGACTGAGCCAGTGCTTCAGTTGTTCGCGATAGAGATCGAGGGTGCGGGGAAAGCTGTCGAGTTCTTGCTCGATGCGGGTGACGGCATCCATCAGCGCAATCCCATGCGCATGGCGAAACGTAAAACCGGGTCGAACATATGCGTTCCCTCGCGCAAAAATCAGGCGAGGGACTTTGCGGGGGATCAATCAGAAAAGAAGTCAGGCGAGTAGGCGGAGGATGTAGGAGAAGTCTGTAACTGATTTTTATCGCACGGCAGACGCAAAAACGGGGCGGGAGGTTTACCTCACGCCCCGTTCACGGAACAGATGATTTGCCTATTTAAAAGCGTCTCGGCCGGCCAGCTCTTTCAACTTGAGCTCGGCCAACGGATGCCCGGCCTTCGCGGCCATGGTCCACCAGCGAGCGGCTTCCGAAGGATCTGGCGCTTTGCTCGGCGTACCTGCAAGACTGATGACACCGACTTGATATGCCGCTTTGCCATCCCCGGCCAGCGCCGCCAGTCGCAACAAACGTACACCTTCCTCACGTGCGCCCAGGCCAACCCCGCGAAACGTCAGGATGTGCCCGTAAAAACTTTGCGCGCCGACATCGCCCAGATTGGCCATGCGCGCAAACTGCCCTTCGAGCCAGCGCCAGCCGCGGGGCTGACGGACAAACCACGCCCAGTGAAACAGCCTGCGGGCCAGCCAGTAACTGGCCCGCGCCTTGAGTCGTAAAAACACTCAGGCCTCCGCCGATTCCGGGTACTCGTACTCAAAGACCCGCACCACTTCCGAAGCATGCCAGGAGGCGGCGGCGACACCGTCGGACGGCCCGGAAAAACGCCCCAGGCGCTCGACACATTCAAAGAAACCGGTGCGTGGCAGGCGACTGGCACCCTGGCTGATCACCAGCGAGCTGCGCAACGGCTGTTCGGCTTTCGCGTCCAGTGCCGCGAGATGCTCCAGTGCAGCGGTCAATGTCTGCATGGCCGGCGTGGGCAGTTGCAGGCGTTCGAGCAAGGCTCGATAAGTCAAAAGATGGCGCTGCCTGCGCGCCTGATCCAGTTCCCCCAGCAATCCGTCCCAATGTTGACGACTGATGCGTACGCTCACGATTGTTCCCTCCACCCTGGCACCGTCAACTCCCAGGCCAGGCTGCGGCGAATCGCGGCGTCGGGCAGACGCTCGCCACTTTCAATCATGGCCAGGTAAGACGGGCTGATGCCTACCGTGCGGGCCAGCGCCTCGATGGCGATGCCCTTCCCTTCGCGCAAACTGCGTAACTGATCCAGACCTGGAAGAATCGGGTCCGGGGTTGCCGCAAGCGGCGCTGGAGCCGGTTGCGACGGTGCTTCGTTAATGCCTGCTGCTTTCAGTAGAGCCTGATACTGAGCCCATGGCAGAACCGCATATTCGGGTTCGCCATCGCGTGCAATTATCTGAATATCCATGACTACCCCGTAGGACAACAACACTTAGCGAGTCGGCACTTTTCCCTAGAAGTGTAATCCTAACAGCGGCCAAGGTCGTGGGGGGTATCTATCTGAATAAGAGGCTGTCGCAATTCAGGACTTTTTCGGGCCCTGAAGCTGAAGTTGCTCGGGGGTATCGGGCAGGCGCTCGACCACTCTGAGCTTTTCCGGCGTCTGGCGCTGACGCCACAGGCGGAAAGCATTCAGTTCATCGTCGAGGGTTTTCATCAGCCAGGCGAGGACGGCGATGTCATCAAGCATGCCGAACATGGGAATGAAATCGGGAATTGCATCGACCGGACTGAGGAAATACATCAGACCGGCAACCACCGAAACGATCGCCTTGGCGCTGATTGCGCGGTACTCGCCGCGCCAATAGGCCAGGCACAGTGCCTGCAACAGACGCAAATCGTCCTTCAGCTTGCCGAGGCGATTGCCTTGGGCGGCGCCTTTGCTGGCCACGGCGAACAACAGGGTCGGCAAGCGGCCTCGCGCCAGCAATCGTCCGGCCAGAGGAAGGAATCGGGCGAAATTCCACGGCGCTTTCATTTATTTCTCCCGTTGAAATGTTATCCACACAAATTGTGGATAACCTTGTGAACAGAGCTGCATTTAAGCGCTGAGAGCCCCGTTTCATAAGGGCTGCGCTCAGATCGGGCGTTTTTTACTCACATAAAAAATCCCAATATTTCATTGACTTGGCGGCTCTAGACGTCTAGCGCGGCAACCTTAAAGTCTAGGACTGCCAGGACCGGCATCGGTTCGGTCTGTTTACGCTGACCATCGTCCAGATGCAACAACGCCCCGCATAAGCGAGGCGTTGTTGTTGAAACCGACGCAGATTACTTGGCGGCGTCTTCTTTGGCTGGATCCTTGATACCCAGCAGTTCCAGGTCGAAAACCAGAACCGAGTTGGCCGGGATTGCCGGGCTTGGCGATTGTGCGCCGTAAGCCAGATCGCTAGGGATGTACAGCTTGTACTTCTCGCCAACGTGCATCAGTTGCAGGCCTTCGACCCAACCCGGGATCACACCGCTGACCGGCAGATCGATCGGGCTGCCGCGTTCGACGGAGCTGTCGAAAACGGTGCCGTTGGTCAGCTTGCCGGTGTAGTGAACGGTCACGACATCGGTAGGTTTGGGCTGCGGGCCGTCGGCTTTCTTGACCACTTCGTACTGCAGACCGGAAGCGGTGGTGGTCACGCCGGCTTTCTTGCCGTTTTCTTCGAGGAATTTCTTGCCGGCGGCTGCCGACTCTTCACTCATCTTGGCCATACGCTCTTCGGCACGCTTTTGCAGCGCGGCGAAGGCTTCGACCAGTTCTTCATCTTTCAGCTTCTGTTCTTTCTTGCCGACGGCATCTTCGATGCCCTGGGCTACCGCTTTGGAGTCCAGATCATCCATGCCTTCCTGAGCAAGGCTCTTGCCCATGTTCAGGCCGATACCGTAGGAAGCTTTTTGCGCCGGGGTTTTCAGCTCTACGCTGGTCTGCGAATCACAACCCGCGAGTACCAGGCTAACCAAGGCAACCGCCGCCGCCAACCGATGCTGTTTCATGCTATTTCCTTGTTCATGCGCCGAAAGGGCAATCGAGTAAAGCCGCGAGCTTATCAGGCCGCCACGACCAATGGCTACCGGCATGAGAGCAGGAATCTTCCGATAAGTTCAGGGATTAAAAAGCATTTGGCGAAAGGCACGATGAAGCTTCTGTCATCTTTCGCCGACAGTGATTGATGCCGCTTCCCACAACACTTGGCGTAATGGCCACTTGCCGCACACGGCCTCGCTCAGGCATAACAGCGCAACAACTCGACAAGGACGTTCATCTTGCGCCTCTTATACCGTGTGCTGACGCTGATCGTGGTGCTGCTGGGACTGATCCTGGCGGTAGTTCTTTACTATGTCGCCAATCCGAGATTGCCCTTCCCCGCGCCTGCAAAACAAGTGCATTACCTGAACCAATGGACTGAGCAAGAGCGCCAGACCTACTACTTCACCCCGCAGGGGACGCAGGTCAAAGGCCTTCGTTACGAATGGTTTCAGGCGCTGGAGCTACCATTCTCGCAGCAACGCTTTGCCTCCCCGGAATACCTTGCACGCTTTGGTTTTCTGATCGATCCGCAGCAGAAAGCCACGCCCGAAAACCCGGGCAATCTGCCGGTAGGTTTCGCCCGGCATCAAAATCCCGGCAGCGCCGAGCAATATCTCGACATCACTTGCGCGGCCTGCCACACCGGCGAGCTGCATTTCAATGGCCAGGCGATACGCATCGACGGGGGCACGGCCCAACACGTGTTGCCTTCCAGCGTTCCTACATTGCGCGGCGGCAGTTTCGGACAGGCATTGGTTGCCAGTCTCACCTCGACTTACTACAACCCGTGGAAATTCGAGCGCTTCGCCCGCAATGTGCTGGGCAACGACTACGACGCACGCAATGAACAACTGCGCAAAGACTTCAAAAGCTCACTGAACACCTTCATCAAAGTGGCGTGGAACGACACCCACCGCGGCCTCTACCCCACCGAAGAAGGCCCGGGCCGCACCGATGCCTTCGGCCGTATCGCCAACGCGACCTTTGGCGATGCGATCTCCCCGAGCAATTACCGCGTGGCCAACGCTCCCGTGGATTACCCGCAGCTGTGGGACATGTGGACCTTCGACTGGGTGCAGTGGAACGGTTCGGCGCAGCAGCCGATGGCACGCAATATCGGCGAGGCACTGGGTGTCGGCGCCACTCTGAATTTCTTCGACGCCAACGGCCAACCGCTGCAGGGCGATGAGCGCTATGCCTCCAGCGTACGTGTGCGTGATCTGCACAAAATCGAAGAAACCCTGCAAAAACTGCAACCGCCGGCATGGCCTGAAGAGGTGCTGGGCGTCGTCGACAAACCCTTGGCAGCCAAGGGGCGAACCCTGTTCGCCGAGAATTGCGCCGGATGCCACGTCCCGCGCCAGACCCGGGAAGGCGAGCGCTGGGTACAACACCTGCACATGCTTGCGGTGGATGTCATCGGCACCGACCCGAATGCCGCCAACAACATTGCCAATCACCGCTTCGACCTGACCGCCCTGCAATGGAACCCGGCAGAGCTTGAACAAATGGACGTGAAGTTGCACCCCACCCCCAAGGAACCACTGGACCTCAGCCAGCTATCAGTGGCCAAGGGACTGGCTTATGTGACCGCCTTCGTGGAAAACCGTGCGTACCGTGAAGCGGGCGTTACCGCTGCCGAGAAGCCACAACTCGATGGCTTCGGCCTGCCGATCGGCGTTCGCGAAAAAGTCGCCTACAAGGCGCGTCCGCTCGCCGGGGTATGGGCCACGGCCCCGTTCCTGCACAACGGCTCGGTCCCGAGCCTTTATCAGTTGCTGTCGCCTCAGGACGAGCGCGCCACGACCTTCTATAAAGGCACGCTTGAATACGATCCACGCCATCTTGGGTACCGCACCGAGGCTTTCACCAACGGTTTCCTGTTCGACACCCGCATCACCGGCAACCACAACAGTGGCCATGAATTCCGCGCCGGCGAACGCGGCAACGGGGTGATCGGCCGACTGTTGCAGCCAGAAGAACGTTGGGCGCTGCTCGAATACCTGAAAGTGCTGGGCGGCCCGCTGGAGGCACAACTGCCATGATCTTCAATTCCTTCAAAAGACCTTCGATGCTGGCGCGTTTCTGGCTCTGGCTGGGACGGTTACTGGGCAAAACCCTGTTGTTCCTGCTGGTGATCGGCCTGATCGGCTGGGCCCTGACCACCGCGTGGTTTGCCTGGCAGCACCGGGGTCCGGTATCGGCGCTGGAGCAGATTCCGGACGGCGAAGCCGCCATGACCCAGGACGTGATCCAGACCGCCGTGCGCATCGTCGATCAGCACCGCGAAAGCACCCGCTACCTGCGCGATGCCCATGCCAAGGCCCATGGCTGCGTGAAAGCCGATGTACAAGTGTTGCCGGATCTGGCTCAGGAATTGCGCCAGGGCGTATTCAGCGAACCGGGCAAGCTGTGGAAAGCAACGATGCGGCTGTCCAACGGCAACGCCTATCCGCAATTCGACAGCATCCGCGATGCCCGGGGCATGGCGATCAAATTGCTCGATGTGCCGGGCAAATCCTTGCTGGCCGATCGTCAGGAGCTGCGCGAACAGGATTTCGTGATGTTCAGTCACCCGAACTTCTTTGTCAGCAATGTCGCCGAGTATCGTCAGAATGTGGCGGCGCAGGCTGACGGCAAGAGGGTCATGGCGTTTTTTCCGGGGTGGGATCCGCGTAGTTGGCAAATCCGGCATCTGTTCATTGCACTGGCAACCTTATCGCCACCGCCGGAAAGCCCGACCCGCACGACATATTTCTCGGTATCGCCCTACAAGTTCGGCGAGGCCAATGCCAAGTTCCGGGTGATGCCGGATCCGGAGCGCTGCCCCGCTTATACCTTGCCGAAACAGAACCAGGATCTGCCGAACTTCCTGCGCAGCGCATTGAACCAGCAACTGTCCACCGACCGGATGCCGGCGTGCTTTGTGTTGCAGATCCAGAGGCAGGACGCGAACAAGTTCATGCCGATCGAAGACACCAGCATCGAATGGCGCGAGCAGGACAGTCCATTTCAGACTGTGGCCAGGATCACTCTGCCCCCGCAGGACTTCGACACCCCGGCGCTGAACCTGCAATGCGACAACCTGTCGTTCAATCCCTGGTTCGGCATCGAAGCCCATCGCCCGATTGGCGGAATCAACCGGCTGCGCAAAGCGGTATATGAAGCGGTCAGCGATTACCGCCACAGCCGCAACTCGGCGCAATAGCAGCGCCAGAAACGAAAAAAGCGACCGTCAACGGTCGCTTTCTCATGGCCAGACTCAGCGAAAGCCAAATCCCAGGCAGCAAAAAGCCCGCACAAGGCGGGCTTTCTGAGGTGATCTGGCGTTCAGTGTTCCAGATTACCGAATATGGCGCAGCGGACGGGACTCGAACCCGCGACCCCCGGCGTGACAGGCCGGTATTCTAACCGACTGAACTACCGCTGCGCGAAACGCTTGAAACGAATGGTGGGTGATGACGGGATCGAACCGCCGACATTCTGCTTGTAAGGCAGACGCTCTCCCAGCTGAGCTAATCACCCTTCGCTTCGTTACGGGGCGCATTATGCCACAGATTTTCGTAACATGTTGATTTAATTGAAGTTTTTTTCAAATAAATCCGAAAACCGGTGAAACGATACATCCCGCAGGTACAACTCGAGGCAGAAAAAAACCCGCCTCGGCGGGTTTTTCCGTGGCGACCTGGCGTTCAGTGTTCCAGGTTACCGAATATGGCGCAGCGGACGGGACTCGAACCCGCGACCCCCGGCGTGACAGGCCGGTATTCTAACCGACTGAACTACCGCTGCGCTAAACACTTGAAACGAATGGTGGGTGATGACGGGATCGAACCGCCGACATTCTGCTTGTAAGGCAGACGCTCTCCCAGCTGAGCTAATCACCCTTCGCTTCGGTGTGGCGCGCATTCTACGGAGCGTCCCAACCTCTGGCAAGCACTTTTTTAATTAATTTTCTTAGCCCTTCCAAAGGCTTAGAGAAGGGTTGGCCTATGACCCGGCGAAGACAATAATGCCCCCTTTGTATAAAGGAGAGACTCACCCCATGTGGTTCAAGAACCTGCTTATCTATCGCCTGACCCAAGACCTGCCTGTCGATGCCGAGGCGCTGGAAACTGCACTGGCCACCAAACTGGCGCGTCCATGTGCAAGCCAGGAGTTGACCACCTACGGTTTCGTGGCGCCGTTCGGCAAGGGCGAAGATGCGCCACTGGTGCACGTCAGCGGTGACTTCCTGCTGATCTCCGCTCGTAAAGAAGAACGCATCCTGCCGGGCAGCGTCGTGCGCGATGCGGTCAAGGAAAAGGTCGAAGAGATCGAAGCCGAGCAGATGCGCAAGGTCTATAAGAAGGAACGCGATCAAATCAAGGATGAAATCATCCAGGCCTTCCTGCCGCGCGCCTTTATCCGCCGCTCGTCGACTTTCGCCGCCATCGCGCCGAAACAGGGTCTGATCCTGGTCAACTCGGCCAGCCCGAAACGCGCCGAAGACCTGCTCTCCACGCTGCGTGAAGTGATCGGCACCCTGCCGGTTCGCCCACTGACCGTGAAAACCGCGCCGACCGCCGTGATGACTGAATGGGTCACCACCCAGCAAGCCGCTCCGGACTTCTTCGTACTGGACGAGTGCGAACTGCGCGACACCCACGAAGACGGCGGCATCGTGCGTTGCAAGCGTCAGGATCTGACCAGCGAAGAAATCCAGCTGCACCTGAGCACCGGCAAGGTTGTGACTCAACTGTCGCTGGCCTGGCAGGACAAACTGTCGTTCATGCTCGACGACAAGATGACCGTCAAGCGCCTGAAATTCGAAGATCTGTTGCAGGATCAGGCAGAACAGGACGGCGGCGACGAAGCCCTCGGCCAACTGGACGCCAGCTTCACCCTGATGATGCTGACGTTCGGCGACTTCCTGCCGGCGCTGGTTGAAGCACTGGGCGGTGAAGAGACTCCGCAGGGGATCTGAGTCTCTGCGCAGTCTTTGGGTTATCTTCAAACGCCACCGCTTCGGTGGCGTTTTCACATAATAAGGAACAGACCATGCGCGCACTGGCTGCACTGAGTCGTTTTGTCGGCAACACCTTCGCTTACTGGGTTCTGATTTTCGCGGTGCTCGCGTTCCTGCAACCGGCCTGGTTCCTCGGTCTGAAAAGCGCGATCGTACCGCTGCTCGGGCTGGTGATGTTCGGCATGGGCCTGACCCTCAAACTCGACGACTTCGCCGCTGTCGCCCGCCATCCGTGGCGTGTGGCCCTGGGCGTGGTCGCGCATTTCGTGATCATGCCGGGGATGGCGTGGTTGCTGTGCCAGATCTTTCATCTGCCGCCGGAAATCGCCGTCGGCGTGATTCTGGTCGGTTGCTGCCCGAGCGGCACCTCATCGAACGTCATGACCTGGCTGGCCCGTGGCGACCTGGCACTGTCGGTGGCCATCGCCGCCGTCACCACCCTCCTCGCCCCGCTGCTGACACCGGCGCTGATCTGGCTGCTGGCCTCGGCCTGGTTGCCGGTTTCGTTCATGGAATTGTTCTGGTCGATCCTGCAAGTGGTGCTGCTGCCAATCGTCCTCGGTGTGGTCGCGCAACGTGTGCTCGGTGACAAGGTGCGCCACGCGGTGGAAGTATTGCCGCTGGTGTCGGTGGTCAGCATCGTGATCATCGTTGCCGCCGTGGTTGCCGCAAGCCAGGCGAAGATCGCCGAATCCGGCCTGCTGATCATGGCCGTGGTGATGTTGCACAACAGCTTCGGTTATCTGCTGGGTTATTTCACCGGGCGCCTGTTCGGCCTGCCGCTGCCTCAGCGCAAGTCTTTGGCGCTGGAAGTCGGCATGCAGAACTCGGGGTTGGGTGCCGCGCTGGCCAGTGCGCATTTCTCGCCGCTGGCGGCGGTACCGAGCGCATTGTTCAGTGTGTGGCACAACATTTCCGGGGCGCTGCTGTCGACGTACTTCCGGCGGATGAGCGAAAAACAAGACCGTGAGACGTTGGCGCAACAGGCGGCCGACTGATCCCGTATCAAGGCGCGGCGCACAATTTTCGGTAGTATGTGCGCCACGCGGGGACGACCCTGCGGCTCAATCGAGTTTTCAATCTGGGGACGGCCCCGTCAATCGATGGAGGTCTTTCATGTCCTGGATCATTCTGTTTTTCGCCGGCCTGTTCGAAGTCGGCTGGGCCGTCGGCCTGAAATACACCGATGGGTTCACCCGTCCGCTTCCCACCGTTCTCACCGTTGCCGCCATGGCAGTCAGTTTGGGCTTGCTGGGGCTGGCGATGAAGGAACTACCGCTGGGCACGGCTTATGCGATCTGGACCGGGGTCGGTGCCGTGGGCACGGTGATTGCCGGGATCATTTTGTTTGGCGAATCGATGGCGCTGATCCGCCTGGCCAGTGTGGCGTTGATCGTCGCAGGGCTGATCGGGCTCAAGGTCAGCGCCTGAGCCGTTGCCGCCATCCGTCAGGGATGGCGGCTTTCTTGATAACTACCTGACAGTCCCGCGCAATTCCCCGACCATCGCCTGAAGCTCCGCTGGTTGCGCCGCGTCAACGGCGACCGGCTTACCCGCCACCAGCGTCACCCGCGACCACAAGCGCCGGAACACCCCTTTGTTCGGATCGCGACTGAAAAAACTCCCCCATAACCCCTGCAACGCCAGCGGAATCACCGGCACCGGTGTCTCTTCGAGAATCCGCGTCAGCCCGCCCTTGAACTCGTTGATCTCACCATCGGCGGTCAACTTGCCCTCCGGGAAGATGCAAACCAGCTCACCTTCCTTCAGATACCGGGCAATCCGGGTGAAGGCCTTTTCGTAGATCTGGATGTCTTCCTGGCGTCCGGCGATGGGAATCGTCCCCGCTGTGCGAAAGATAAAGTTCAGCACCGGCAGGTTGTAGATCTTGTAGTACATGACAAAGCGAATCGGCCGACGTACCGCACCACCAATCAGCAAGGCATCGACGAACGAAACGTGGTTGCACACCAGCAACGCCGCGCCCTCATCGGGAATCGCCTCAAGGTTGCGATGCTCGACGCGGTACATGGAATGGCTGAGCAGCCAGATCATGAAACGCATGCTGAACTCGGGAACGATCTTGAAGATGTAGGCGTTGACGCCGATGTTCAGGAGCGACACCACCAGGAACAGCTGCGGGATCGATAGCTTGACCACGCTCAACAACACGATGGTGACAATCGCCGAAATCACCATGAACAGCGCGTTGAGAATGTTGTTGGCGGCAATCACCCGCGCCCGCTCGTTCTCGGCGGTGCGCGACTGGATCAGCGCGTACAGCGGCACGATGTAGAACCCACCGAAGATCCCGAGGCCCAGCACATCGAGCAACACCGCCCAGGCATGGCCGAAACTCAGCACTTCGATCCAGCTATGGCCGACGGCGCTTTCCGGAATTCCACCGGAATGCCACCACAGCAACAGACCGAAAACAGTCAGGCCGAACGAGCCAAAAGGCACCAGGCCGATCTCGACCTTGCGCCCTGAAAGCTTCTCGCACAGCATCGAACCCAGTGCGATGCCGACCGAGAAGACAGTCAGAATCAGGGTGACTACGGTTTCGTCGCCGTGCATCCATTCCTTGGCGTAAGCCGGAATCTGCGTCAGATAAATCGCCCCGACAAACCAGAACCACGAGTTGCCGACAATCGAGCGCGAAACTGCTGGTGTCTGCCCCAGCCCCAGTTTCAAGGTTGCCCATGATTGACTGAAGATGTTCCAGTTCAGGCGCATCTGCGGCGAGGCCGCCGCAGCGCGGGGAATGCTGCGACTGGCCAGGTAACCCAACACGGCGATGCCGACAATCGCGGCGGACACCACTGGCGCGTAATTGGCCGATGACATCATCACCCCGGCGCCGATGGTCCCGGCCAGGATCGCCAGGAATGTACCCATCTCCACCAGCCCGTTGCCACCGACCAGTTCGTCCTCGCGCAACGCCTGCGGCAGGATCGAATATTTCACCGGCCCGAACAGTGCCGAGTGCGTGCCCATGGCAAACAGCGCCACGAGCATCAATGACAGGTGATCGAACAGGAAGCCGACAGATCCCACGGCCATGATGACGATTTCAGCCAGTTTGATCAGACGGATCAACGCGTCCTTGGCGAATTTTTCCCCGAACTGCCCGGCCAGCGCCGAAAACAGGAAGAACGGCAGAATAAACAGCAGTGCACACAGGTTGACCCAGATCGAGCGGTCACCTTCGATGGTCAGCCGATAGAGAATGGCGAGGATCAACGACTGCTTGAACACGTTGTCGTTGAACGCGCCCAGCGACTGGGTGATGAAGAACGGCAGGAAGCGCCGGGTACGCAGCAGGTTGAACTGTGAGGGGTGACTCATCTTCCGTGTGTCCCTGATGTTGGGTAACGAGTGGCCTGGATACGCTTATTGGAATGTCGGTCCGCGATCCAGGCCACACCTTACCTAAACTTTTCAGGTTATTTCTTCAAACCTGCAATGCACGGAGAAACAAACAGCTCGCCGCGCCATGCGCCTTGCAGCGTGCGTTTACCTACAATCAGCCACATCGCCGCCAGCAACGTCACCAGTACACAACCGGCCACGCTGAAGAACGTCAGGTGCAAGGTGCTGCCCAGCTTCAGAGTCGCCAGCGAATACACGCCCAACGGGAAGGTAAAGCCCCACCAGCCGAGATTGAACGGGATGCCATCACGCAGGTAACGCACGGTGATCAGCAGCGCCATCAACATCCACCAGAGACCAAACCCCCAGAGCGTGATCCCTGCTATCAGGCCCAGGCCCGAGGCGATTTCGCCGATGCCTGACAGACCGTTGGCCGCGAAGATCGCTGGCGCATCGCCGCCCAGCAGCAACATGCCCAGCGCCCCGGTGCCGATCGGCCCCAGCGCCAGCCAGCTCGAAGCCGCCATGTTTTCGTGGGGCAATTTGTGCAAGGCCATACGCAGCAACAGGATGGTCAGGATGCTGAACGCCACCGGCAGGGAAAACGCCCAAAGCACATAGCTAGTCACCAGCATCACCAGTTGCGAGTGCGCATCGGCCAGATGCGGCGCGAGAAGTCCGCCGCTGGCCGCCGCCACTTCCGCCGCCACCACCGGCAGCAGCCAGACGGCAGTCATCTGATCGATGCTGTGCGCCTGACGGGTGAACATCATGTAAGGGATCAGCACGCCGCAGGCCAGCGACATCGCCACGTCCAGCCACCACAACACTTCGGCCAGTTGAATGACTCCTTCACCCCAGCGTGGCAGACCGAACAGCAGAAAGCCGTTGATGATCGTCGCCAGGCCCATGGGAATGGTGCCGAAGAACATCGAAACCGTGGAGTGGCCGAAGATCCGCCGCGCTTCGTCAAAGAACAGAATCCAGCGGGCGGCGTAGGCAGCAGTAAACAGCACGAACAACAGAATGTTGAACAGCCACAGCCCTTCGGCCACGGCGTGCAATCCGGGAACGGACACCGGCAATTGCGCCAGCGCCAACGCCAGCACGCCGGTGCCCATGGTGGCGGCGAACCAGTTCGGGGTGAATTGGCGGATCACTTCGCGCGGGTGCTGAAGCTGGCTGAATGGCTTGATGCCGGGTTTGGCGCTGTTGGGGCAAATCATCATGAACTCCTGTCCTCAGGTGAGGTTGAGCTCATGGTAGAACCGAATCGAATATCTATATAACGGGTAATATCTCTAACTGTTATCTATTTAGTAGATATGCAGTCAGACACTGCCTTCGGTTTCAATGACAAGAATTCGCGCCGCGCCCTGAGGATGAGCGACATGTTCAGTGCCGATGGACGCATAGAAGATGTCGCCAACCTCCAGCAATGCCTGCTTCTCCTCGCCTTCTTCGCGATAGTGCATGAGCACCTGACCGTCGAGCACCACGAACACTTCTTCGCCGTCATTGACGTGCCATTTGTAGGGCTGATCGGTCCAGTGCAGACGCGTGGTGATGCCGTTCATGTTGGCGATGTCGAGCGCGCCCCAGGCGCGCTCGGCGGTGAAGGTCTTGCTGCGAATAATCTTCATGCGTCGATCCGTGAAAAAGTTGTGGCTGGCCAAGGCTAACCGAATCCGCAGGCTTATGGCGCGCTGCAGGTCTTCGCCGCTTGCGCCCGAAAACTCATCAGCAGCGCTCCGACCGCCAGCACGATCAATACCGCGCCATACACATCGGTGGTGGCCAGCAGGCCCACGCTATGGGTGAAGTGCCCGGCCAGCAGAGCCGGCAGGCAGAACGCCAGGTAACTCAGCACATAGAATGCCGACATCAACCCGGCGCGCTCATGCGGCAATGCCAGCGGCACCAGACTGCGCACCGCTCCCAGAAAACCGGAGCCAAACCCACAACCGGCCACCAGCGTACCGAAGAAGAACAGCGACAGACTGGCGCTGTGCACGCCCAGCAGAACCAACACGAGCCCGGCTGGCAGCAGGCTCGCGCCGAGTTGCAGTGCCCGGGAAGCAGGACGATTGCGCAACGTGAAGATCATCAACGCACCGGTGACGGTCAGTGCCGCCACAGTCGCGCCGCCGATCAGGTTGGAGGTGGAGCCAGTGGCCGTGCGCACCAGCGATGGGGCCAGCGAGGCATAGAAACCACCGAGCGCCCAAGTCGCGGTGTTCAGCGGCAAGACCCGCCACAGCGTCGAACGCGCCTGAACCGGCACATGCAGGGTTGGCCGCAAAGAGGCCCATGCCCCGGCTTGCGGCGAGACGCTTTCCGGCAAGCGCCACACATAAATCCCCTGCAACACAAACAGCGCGAGCAGCAACCAATAGGTCAACTGCAACGGCGCCGGAGCGAACTCGGCCAACAAGCCGCAGCCCATGCCGCCCAACGCCATGCCCAGCAACGGAGCGACACTGTTAATCAGCGGGCCCTGCTGACGGTCGGTGTCCAGCAGCGTCGCGCTCAACACCGCGGTGGCCATGCCGGTGGCGAAGCCTTGCAGCACTCGCGCGCCGATCAGCCAACCCACGCTGTCGGCGTAGATAAACAGCAGCATCGCCAGCGAATTGAGCGTCACGGCGGTGAAGATCACCGGTTTGCGTCCCAGGTGATCCGACAGCGACCCGACTGTCAGCAACGCGGCCAGCAGACTCAGCGCGTAGACGCCGAAAATCAGGGTCAGCACCGCTGCCGAAAAATGCAGCTGATCCTGATACAGGTGATACAACGGCGTCGGCGCAGTGGAAGCGGCGAGAAAACTCAGTAAGGTGATCGCCAGAAACCACAGGCTGGATCGGTTGGAAGCAAGGCTGGTCATGGGCACACTCCGCAAAAGCTAATTTTTTGCTTTTGCGGAGTGTGCTCTCGGCTTGCGCTTAAAGCAAATTCTTTGTGTTAAGGTCTGGCGCATGGCTATTAAAGAAGGTTTACGCCCCGGCGGTCGCAGTGCCCGGGTGCAAGAGTCGATTCACTCGGCAGTCCGCGCGCTTCTGCAAGAACAGGAGCGCTCAACGGTGACCGTCCCGCAAATCGCGGCGCGTGCAGGCGTGACGCCGTCGACGATTTATCGACGCTGGGGAGATCTGGCGGCCTTGCTCGCGGACGTCGCCCTCGCCCGCATGCGCCCCGACAGCGAGCCGGCAGAAACCGGCAGCCTGCGCAGCGATATCCGCGCATGGGCCGAACAATATCTCGACGAAATGAGTTCTGAACCCGGGCGCAACATGATGCGCGATGTGCAGGCAAGCGCGACGCCGGGGTATTGCGTGACGATCATCGGTGCGCAATTGCAGACCATCATCGAGCGCCACCCAGAGGAAACGGCGCCGAGCGTGGATCGGCTGATCAATCTGGTGGTGTCCCCGGTGGTGTTCCGCATTCTGTTTTCGGCGGCGCCGCTGGAAGTCGATGAACTGCACCGTTTGATCGACCTCGCGCTCAAACCGGATTGACCACAGAACCGCCCGGTTCCGTGACTGCGACACCCCGCCGCGCCACGACCTTGGTCGACACTGACTAACTGTCGCGCCCGTGCGAGACTGTCTGACCGGGCGCAAGTCCGGTCGTTTTCTGTCGGGAGTGTTCCATGTCGTTGTCCACCGGGCTGATCGCCGCCGTCGCCCTGGCCTATATGGCCATCATGTTCGCCATCGCCTTCTACGGCGACCGTCGCAGCACACCGCTGCCGCCACGGGTGCGTGCCTGGGTGTACAGCCTGTCGCTGGCCGTCTACTGCACCAGCTGGACGTTTTTCGGCGCGGTCGGTCAGGCCGCCGAACAACTGTGGTCGTTCCTGCCGATCTACCTCGGGCCGATCCTGCTATTGCTGGGCGCGCCGTGGGTGCTGCAGAAAATGGTGATGATCAGCAAACAGGAGAACATTACCTCCATCGCCGACTTCATCGCCGCCCGCTACGGTAAATCCCAATCGCTGGCGGTGGTGGTCGCGTTGATCTGTCTGGTCGGCGTTCTGCCCTATATCGCCTTGCAACTCAAAGGCATCGTCCTCGGCGTGAACCTGCTGATCGGTGCCGGTGCCGACGCCATGGGCACCCGCGCCCAGGACACGGCCCTGATCGTGTCGCTGGTGCTGGCCCTGTTCACCATTGTTTTCGGTACGCGCAACCTCGATGCCACCGAGCACCACCGCGGCATGGTGCTGGCGATTGCCTTTGAGTCGCTGGTCAAGCTGTTTGCCTTCCTCGCCGTCGGCGCCTTCGTCACCTATGGGCTGTATGACGGCTTCGACGATTTGTTCAATCAGGCAATGCTCGCACCGCGCCTCGAGGAATACTGGAAGGAAACCATCAACTGGCCATCGATGGTGGTACAGACCGGCGTGGCGATGATGGCAATCATCTGCCTGCCCCGGCAGTTCCACGTGACAGTGGTCGAGAACATCGACCCGCAGGATCTGCGCCTGGCCAAATGGGTGTTCCCGACCTACCTCGCCCTGGCAGCGCTGTTTGTAGTCCCGATCGCCCTGGCCGGTCAGATGATGCTGCCCAGCTCGGTCATCCCCGACTCTTTCGTGATCAGCCTACCGTTGGCCCAGGCCCACCCGGCGCTGGCGATGCTGGCGTTTATCGGCGGTGCATCGGCGGCTACCGGCATGGTGATCGTGGCGAGTGTGGCGCTGTCGACCATGGTCTCCAACGACATGCTGTTGCCGTGGCTGCTGCGCCGCAACAATGCCGAGCGCCCGTTCGAAGTGTTCCGCCAGTGGATGCTCTCGGTGCGCCGGGTCAGCATTGTGGTGATTTTGTTGCTGGCCTACGTCAGCTACCGTTTGCTCGGCTCGACCGCGAGCCTGGCGACCATCGGCCAGATTGCCTTCGCCGCTGTGACCCAACTGGCCCCGGCGATGCTCGGCGCGCTGTACTGGAAACAGGCCAACCGTCGCGGCGTGTTCGCCGGCCTGGCCGCCGGCACGTTCCTGTGGTTCTACACCCTGATCCTGCCGATCGCTGCCCGCAGCCTCGGCTGGTCGCTGGACAGTTTTCCCGGCCTCGCCTGGCTGCACAGCAACCCACTGAACCTGCCGATCACCCCGCTGACCCAAGGCGTGGTGCTGTCGCTGGCGGGCAACTTCACGTTGTTCGCCTGGGTCTCGGTGCTGTCCCGTACACGGGTCTCGGAGCACTGGCAGGCCGGACGTTTTATCGGCCAGGAAATCAGCGCCCGGCCGAGTGCACGCTCGATGCTGGCGGTGCAGATCGACGACTTGCTGCAACTGGCCGCGCGTTTTGTCGGTGAAGAACGCGCGCGGCAGAGTTTCATCCGCTTCGCCTACCGCCAGGGCAAAGGCTTCAACCCGAATCAGAATGCCGACGGCGAATGGATCGCCCACACCGAGCGCTTGCTGGCAGGTGTCCTCGGTGCCTCTTCGACGCGTGCTGTAGTAAAAGCCGCCATCGAAGGTCGGGAAATGCAGCTGGAGGACGTGGTCCGGATCGCCGACGAAGCGTCGGAAGTGCTGCAGTTCAACCGCGCACTGTTGCAAGGCGCCATCGAGAACATTACCCAGGGCATCAGCGTGGTCGACCAGTCGCTGAAACTGGTGGCCTGGAACCGTCGCTATCTGGAGCTGTTCAACTATCCGGACGGCTTGATCAGCGTTGGCCGCCCGATTGCCGACATCATTCGCCACAACGCCGAACGCGGTTTGTGCGGCCCCGGTGAAGCGGAAGTTCACGTTGCCCGGCGCCTGCACTGGATGCGTCAGGGCCGTGCCCACACCTCCGAGCGACTGTTCCCCAACGGCCGGGTGATCGAGCTGATCGGCAACCCGATGCCCGGCGGCGGTTTCGTCATGAGCTTCACCGACATCACCGCGTTCCGCGAAGCCGAGCAGGCGCTGACCGAGGCCAACGAAGGCCTGGAGCAACGGGTCAGCGAACGGACGCAAGAACTGTCGCAACTCAACGTCGCGCTGACGGAGGCCAAAGGCAATGCCGAGGCGGCCAACCAGTCCAAGACCCGCTTCCTCGCCGCCGTCAGTCACGACCTGATGCAGCCGTTGAACGCCGCGCGGCTGTTCTCCGCCGCCCTCTCCCATCAGAACGACGGCTTGAGCGGCGAGGCGCAGAAACTGGTGCAGCATCTGGACAGTTCGCTGCGTTCGGCCGAAGACCTGATCAGCGACCTGCTGGACATCTCGCGCCTGGAAAACGGCAAGATCAACCCGGATCGCAAGCCGTTCGCGATCAATGAGCTGTTCGATACCCTCGGCGCGGAGTTCAAGGCACTGGCCCAGGAACAGGGCCTGAGTTTCCGGGTACGAGGCAGTCAGTTGCGCATCGACAGTGACATCAAGTTGCTGCGGCGCATTCTGCAGAACTTCCTCACCAATGCGTTCCGCTACGCAAAAGGCCCGGTGCTGCTGGGCGTGCGTCGGCGACAAGGCGAAATCTGTCTTGAAGTGTGGGATCGCGGGCCGGGGATTCCGGAGGACAAACAGCAAGTGATCTTCGAGGAATTCAAACGCCTCGACAGCCACCAGACCCGCGCCGAAAAAGGTCTGGGTCTGGGCCTGGCGATCGCCGACGGCCTGTGCCGAGTGCTCGGTCATACATTGCGCGTACGTTCATGGCCGGGGCGTGGCAGCGTGTTCAGTGTCCGCGTGCCGTTGACCAAAGCGCAGACCGTGCAGCCGCCAGCGGCGGTGGAAATCAATGGCAAACTGCACAGCGGCGCGCAGGTGCTGTGCATCGACAACGAAGACAGCATTCTGATCGGCATGAACAGCCTGCTCACACGCTGGGGCTGTCAGGTCTGGACCGCGCGCAACCGCGAAGAATGCGCGGCGCTGCTGGACGACGGCGTGCGGCCACAATTGGCGCTGGTGGACTATCACCTGGATCACGGCGAAACCGGCACTGATCTGATGGCCTGGTTGCGCACAAGACTGGGCGAGCCGGTGCCGGGAGTGGTGATCAGCGCCGACGGGCATCCGGAAACCGTGGCGCAGGTTCATGCAGCGGGGCTGGATTATCTGGCCAAACCGGTGAAACCGGCGGCGTTGCGGGCATTGTTGAGTCGCTATTTGCCGCTCTAGAAGAGCAACTTATTCAGGCAGTTCGACCAACCCGTCGGCATCGGTCATTGCGCGTTCCAGCAGATCGGCCGGCAGGCTCTTGCTGGCCCGCGCACCGAGCAACTTGAGCTGTTCGCTGCGGCTGACCAGGTTGCCCCGTCCTTCCGTCAGCTTGTTGCGCGCCGCGCTGTAGGCTTTGTCCAGTTGCTGCAAGCGATTGCCGACTTCGTCCAGATCCTGAATGAACAACACGAACTTGTCATACAGCCAACCGGCGCGCTCGGCGATTTCCCGGGCGTTCTGGCTCTGGCGCTCTTGCTTCCACAGACTGTCGATGACCCGCAGCGTCGCCAGCAATGTGGTCGGGCTGACAATCACGATGTTGCGATCGAAAGCTTCCTGGAACAGCGCCGGTTCGGCTTGCAATGCTGCGGAAAACGCCGCTTCTATGGGCACGAACAGCAAGACGAAATCGAGGCTGTGCAAGCCTTCCAGACGCTTGTAATCCTTGCCGGCCAGGCCTTTGACGTGGCTGCGCAAGGACAGCACATGCTGCTTCATGGCGATCTGGCCAATGGCGTCGTCGTCCGCCGCCACGTACTGCTGATACGCGGTGAGGCTGACCTTTGAGTCGACCACCACCTGCTTGTCGCCCGGCAGGTAAATGATCACGTCCGGCTGGAAACGCTCGCCGTCCGGCCCCTTGAGATTGACCTGAGTCTGGTACTCGCGCCCCTTCTCCAGCCCGGCATGCTCAAGCACGCGCTCAAGAATCAGCTCGCCCCAGTTGCCCTGGGTCTTCTGGCCCTTCAGGGCGCGGGTCAGGTTGGTCGCTTCATCGCTCAGGCGCAGGTTCAGTTGTTGCAAGCGTTCCAGTTCCTTGGCCAGCGAAAAACGCTCGCGGGCTTCGGCCTGGTAGCTTTCCTCGACACGTTTTTCGAACGACTGGATGCGCTCCTTCAACGGGTCGAGCAATTGGCCGAGGCGTTGCTGGCTGGTTTCGGCGAAGCGTTGTTCGCGCTCATCGAAGATCTTGCCGGCCAGTTCGGCGAACTGAGCGCGCAGCTCGTCGCGGGAACCTTGCAGGTCATCCAGGCGTTGTTGATGGCTTTCCTGTTGCTCGCGCAATTCGGCATTCAGCGAAGCCGCCTGGGCGTCCAGGCGCCGCAATTCGGCTTCCTTGTTGGCGCGCTCAATGTTCCAGGCATGGGCGGCGTCACGGGCGTCATCGCGCTCGATCTGCAACAGCTCGACTTCCCGGCGCACGGCCGCGAGATCCGCTTGTCTGGAGGCGTTGGCCTGGCCGAGGTCGGCGACTTCATCGCGGCAGGCTTCTAATTGTGCAGTGAGACCGTCCTGGGCCATCTGCGCCATGGCCAGCCGCTCCTCAAGCAACGCGACTTCAGACCGGCTCTGACTGGCCCGACGTTGCAGTTGCCACGCCAGTGCCAGCAGCGGCACCGCCGCGCCTGCCAGTCCCAGCAGGATGCCGGTCAAGTCCATCGCCATAGTGATTCTCGCCGATCCGATAAAGCCTGAAGGTTAACCAAGGCGCCAGGTCTTGGACAGCTCAGTCTTCGATCAGGCCGAGTTCCTGTTGCGCACGTCGGTCACCCGCGCGGGCGGCCTGACGCAGCAGGTCCTGGCCGATGCGGCGATCCCGGGCATTGCCGCACTCGCGGCACATCAACTGGCCGAGACGACTTTGCGCCGCGACCACCCCTTCCCGGGCCGGTTGCTTGAGCAGGCGGCCGGCGAGGTGCTTGGCATTCTGGCTCTCGCCCAGACGCGGGCTGTCCAGCAGCCATTCGGCCACGCGCACGGAAAATCGCTTGGGAGCGGTAACACGAGGGGGTTGAGAGGTAACAGATTCTGGAGCTGAACGAAACTTCATAAAGCACTGTGGGACAGATCGGAAGGCGCGCCACTCTACTCTTTTTTTCGCACAGGTAAAGTCGAAAAAAACCCGGCACGCCCGTGCTAGAGCAAGCGCTCGGGACAATCCACAGAAGCTGTGGATAACTCAGTGGACAACCGCCTTCCAGTCGCCGCAAAGCCTTGTGGAACGGGGCTCGCAGTCAAACTGACGATTTTTTCACCAGTTAAAAAAAGCGATGTTTTTCATTGACTTAAACTTTCGATGCAGGCAGCCATCGGGGTCAGGATCGTTATGACAGCGCCGTTACCGTCTGCGCAACTAATGTGCACAAGTACCTGTTACGCGGTTATATCGATGCGCCTTTTCGGGTCGTTTTGGCATTCAGGCTGGGGACAAGCCCCTGCGCCGAGCTTCAGCGCCGGTCACGTCGTGGCGACCGACGGTCATTGTGTGAGCCAGATCGGGGCAGGTTACGGGCCTGGCAATGTCTCCTGATTTATTTTTGATCAGCGGGTTTGCCTTTCGGGGATCGTTCCGTTAGTATCCGCGGCGTTAGTACCAAGCTGAAAGTCAATTCCGGTCGAACACACCCCACGGTCAGCCTTCTTTCACAGAAGCCTCCACCGACAAAAGCGGGATCGACCCCTCGATGGTTTCCAGGTAAATCTTGCGACAACACAGCCTTTGAATCGAATGCAAAGGGTGTTGCGAAGACCCCTTACTCTGACCGAACCAACCTGCAAATTGATCAGGATCTTCACCCCGGGCCCAGAACCTCTGCCCTCGATGTGTTGCCTGTCCTCCTAAGTACCTACCTGCCAGCCCAAGCGCGCCCACTTTTATAGCGCTCGAACTGGCTGCCTTGTTCCAGTCGGGTTCTTCGTTCGACCAATGGTGGTTGACGTTACTGGAACGTTTTAACGTTGCACGGTTCTTATCCGTGTCATTTGTAGGAACACCTAATAACTATGTCGACTCAAATCCAGACTCAGGATGCCATTCGCACCCTAACCAACGCTTTTGCTCCAATGAACTGCCTGATCATGGCCGCTCGCAAAGGCTGCTTCAGCTTCACCGTGGTCAATGAACACGGGATCGCCCGCCACAGCGAGCGTCTGTATCCCGATCAATACTCCAGCGCCGAACCGCTGCAGGCCGTAATTGATCGCACCCGTCAGGCATTGATCGCCTGAGAGGCCGAAATGGCTGCAAAAGCAAAAGCCCCGCTTAAAACGCGGGGCTTTTTATTGCCCGATGTTTCGCTTTTGCGACTTTCCGCTTAAGCACCAACTGATATAACGGTTATAACGCCCCGCCGGAAATATTTTAAAAACAGGCCTTTACGTCGCGAATATGACACTACACTTCAACTCAAGCGGCGTGATCCGCTTCCGGCGGGCCTGATTCGATCCACAGCTGCCAAGCTCCCCTTCAGGTCTCGCCGCCCAATAACAAGATCCGAGGGTTTTATGGGTATCGCTGCCAGCGAACTGTGCCGCCATGTGATCCGTCCCACGCTGATTTATCTGGGACGTCACTGCGCCACCGCCGAATCCCTGTTGCTGGGCATCGCCGCCAGCCAGTCCGCCCTCGGTTCCGCCCTGCACGACCGCCGTGGCCACGGCCTGTACCGGATCGCCGAACACCGTCACCAGGCGCTCTGGGATCATTACCTGGCACTGGATCCCGAACGCGCCAGCCTGGTTCGTGGCCTCGCAAGCCAGCATGCCTTCCTCAGCGGCCCGCACCTCGAACTGACCGTCAACCTGCGTTACGCCACGGCCATTGCCTGGCTGCTGGTCGAAGAACAAAACCCCGTCCTCCCCGAGTCGGATGACCTGCTGGGCATGGCGCGCATCTGGCGTCAGACCTTCCAGCCTCAAGGTCGTCTGCGCGATTTCACCTGCGCCTGGCAAACCTGTGTTTCACCGCTGAATCAGGTCGCTTGCTGATCCGCCGGTTTCGCAACATCGTTCAACGAGTAGCGAATCTGGTCGGATTGTCCTACAAAACCGCTCTAACTCAAGGCATACGGCCTATAGCGCTAGGACGAAAATGTTGGTAATTTTCGCCCCGGTGATCACCAGGAGTTCTAATAATGAAAAAAGTCATGCTCAAAACCACCCTTAGCCTTGCCGTAACCGTGGCATCCACCCAGATCTTCGCAGCTGGCTTTGCCATCAACGAACACAGCATCAGCGGGATGGGGACTGGGTACGCCGGGCGATCTTCTTCTGCCGACGACGCAAGCACTGTTTATGGCAACCCTGCCGGCATGTCGCGCATCACGCGCGAACAAGTCACTGGCGGTGTTGCATTCCTCGACGCAAAAACCGATATCAATGACGCCAGCTCCAGCCCGAACGGCGGCAGCAACAAAGGCGACATGGTGCCCTTCACCTCCGTACCTATGGGCTACTACGTCAAGCCGATCGACGAGCATTGGACATTCGGCCTGGGTGTGTACGTACCCTTCGGCCTGATCACCGACTATGAAAACGGCTTTGCCGGCCGCTACTTCGGCAGCAAGTCCGAAGTCAAGGTCATTACCTTCCAGCCGACTGTCAGCTACAAATTCAACGACGTGGTGTCGATCGGTTTCGGTCCGACCATCAACCGCATCGACGGCTCGCTGGAATCCAACCTGTCGATCACTCAGGCTGCGCCGGACGGCAAGGTCAAGATCAAGGGTGACGACACCGCACTGGGCTACAACATCGGCGTTCTGGTACAGGCTACCGACACCACTCGCCTGGGTCTGACCTACCACTCGAAAGTCGACTACAAGCTCGAAGGCAACACCAAGGTCAACTACGGTGTGCTGGGCGCGGTCGGCCTGGGTGCGAACCAGAAATACGACGCTTCGCTGAAGATCACCACGCCTGAATCCGTGGACTTCTCGGTCACGCAGGCGATCAACGACCGCTGGAACGTCTACGCCGGTACCACCTGGACCCGCTGGAGCCAGCTGGAAAAGATCACCGTCAAGAACTCCGGCGTACAGCCTCTGCTGGCTGGCCAGTTCGGCGAGATCACCGAAGAGCAGAACTGGCATGACACCTGGGCTTACGCCATCGGTACGTCCTACCAGCTGAACAAGGAATGGGTACTGCGTACCGGTCTGACGTTCGACCAGGCGCCGACCAACAACGTCGACCGTTCGCCACGCATCCCGACCGGCGACCGGACCATCTTCAGCATCGGTGCCGGCTGGAGCCCGACCGAAGACCTGACCATCGACGTTGCCTACTCGTACCTGAAGGAAGAGAAGGTCAACATCCGCAACGAAAACGATCGTGGCCAGAGCTACAACTCGCAGTACGAAAACTCGGCAAACGGCTTCGGTGTCGGCGCAACCTACCGCTTCTGATGCTGTACGGCGAAGCTGATCTCTTTAGCGTTTGAGGCCTCGTCCACTAAAAAGCCCCGCTCTCTTCACAGAGGCGGGGCTTTTTAGTGGGCGTAGATCAGGGTTTCAGCGGCTTGGAGGCAATGGCTTTTTCAATGGCTGCCAGAAATTCCGGATCATCCGGCTTGGTCAGGCTGGAGAAGTTGGCAATGACCTTGCCCTGACGGTCGATGACGTATTTGTAGAAATTCCACTTCGGCGCGCTGCTCTGTCTGGCCAGCACCTGGAACAGGTGGGTGGCATCGTCGCCCCGCACCTTCTGTGGCTCGGTCATGGTGAACGTCACGCCGTAGTTGGCGTAACAGACCTTGGCGGTCTCGGCGCTATCCTTGGATTCCTGCTTGAAGTCATTGGAAGGCACGCCGAGCATTTCCAGGCCCTGGGCCTTGTAGCGCTGATTGAGCGCTTCGAGCCCCTCGAACTGCGGCGCGAAACCACAGAAGCTGGCCGTGTTGATTACCACCAGCGGTTTGTCGGCGTAACGCTGACACAGGTCGATGGATTCCTTGGCCCGCAACTTGGGCAACGAACCTTGCAACAGATCCGGACAATCCGCGGCCTGGGCCAGTCCGGTCAACGCCATCAGCAAAGCGGGAACAGCACACCAGCGCTTGAGCATGTCGGGCATCCTTGAGCAATCGTCAGACCTCGACGTTACTCGCCCTCCCGCCGGTCTAGCAAGCACCCATGCCCAACTGCATCAGCGCCAGCCCGCCCCGATGCCAGCCCCACCACACCAGCGCCAGCAACGCGGCACCGAGTGCGGTGATGACGATCTGCGGCCAATAACGGTTCATGCAGCGCTCGCACGCGTTTGCAGGCGCTCGACCGGGCGCTCGCGCACCGGCCAGTTCAGCGCCGCCGCCAGCAGGCTCAAGAGAATCGCCACTTGCCAGATCAAGTCATAACTCCCGGTCCGGTCGTACACCACCCCGCCCAGCCAGCCGCCAAGGAACGAACCCAATTGATGGAACAGGAACACGATACCGCCGAGCATGGACAGATTCCGCACACCAAACAAGGTCGCCACCGTACCGTTGGTCAACGGCACCGTCGACAGCCACAGGAAGCCCATGGCCATGCCGAACAGATAGGCCGAGGTCGTCGTCACCGGCAGCCACAGGAACAGCACGATCACCACGGCGCGCAACAGATAAAGTCCGGTCAGCAGACGCGGCTTGGACATGCGCCCGCCGAGCCAACCGGCGGTGTAAGTGCCGAAGATATTGAACAGACCGATCAACGCCAGCACCGTGGTGCCGACACTTGCAGGCAGATGCTGATCGACCAGATACGCCGGCAGGTGGACGCCGATGAACACCACCTGAAACCCGCAGACGAAAAAGCCGAACGCCAGCAGCCAGAAACCGGAATGCGAGCAAGCCTCACGCAGGGCTTCGGACAGGGTTTGTTCATGGCCCAGCACCGGCAGCGGTTTGTCCTTGAGCATGCTCACCAGCGGCACGATCAGCGCCACCAGCAGGCCCAGCACCAGCAATGCCGCCGACCAGCCGAGCCAGCCGATCAGCCCGAGGGTGCCGGGCAGCATGGCGAACTGGCCGAAAGAACCGGCAGCACTGGCGATGCCCATGCCCATGCTGCGTTTTTCCGGCGGCACAGCACGGCCGACCACGCCGAGGATCACCGAGAACGAGGTGCCGGAGAGCCCGATGCCGATCAGCAGACCGGCACTCAGAGACAGGCCCAGCGCGGTTTCCGACAGGCCCATGAACACCAGGCCCAAGGCGTACAGCACACCACCGATCAATACCACTTTTGCCGCGCCGAAGCGGTCGGCCAGTGCGCCGGTAAACGGCTGCGCCAGACCCCAGATCAGGTTCTGCAAGGCGATGGCGAACGCGAACACTTCACGGCCCCAGCCGAACTGCGCGCTCATCGGCGACAGAAACAGCCCGAAACCGTGCCGCACGCCCAATGACAACGCCAGAATCAGCGCACTCCCCAGCAACACCCAACCGCACGTACGCCACATCGAACTCATTGTTATTCTCCAGTCGCGGGTATATACCCGCTTAGATTCGGAAAAAACCGGCCCTCAGGCCAGTTCATCCAACAGCCGCAGCAAGGTTTCACGCTTCTCGGCACCCAGTCGGTCGATCAACCGCTGCTGCGCCGCTTCCCAGGCCGGCAAAGCCGCTGCCAGTCGTTGCGCACCGGTTTCGGTGAGCCGGACGATGCGGTTGCGCATGTCTTCGCCCTCGGCCAGCGCCACCAGCCCTTCGCCTTCCAGCACCCGCAGATTGCGCCCGAGGGTGCTGCGATCCAGCCCCATCGCTTCGGCCAGTTCGGAAATGCTCGGTTGATCCAGGCGCTGCAGATTGCACAGCAAAGAATACTGGGCAACGTTGATCCCGAAGCCGTCGAGAGCGCCGTCGTAATGCCTGCTGACGCCACGGGCGGCGCGTCGCAGGTTGGTGCACAAACACTGAGAAGGAAGCATGATGCGTGTATATACCCGCAAGTCTGTTAAATCAAGTTACAGATCAAAACAAAGCCAGCCCGACCAGCACCGACATCTCCAATAATTCCAGCAACGCACCCGCCGTATCTCCTGTGGTTCCGCCCAGTCGCCGCACCATCAGATGCCTTAGCCAGATGAACACGACGACCGCCAGCAACAACGCCACGACCGCGTTAAGCCCGGCGATCACCACACATGCCGCTGCACTCAGCGCCAGCACCTGCCAACCCGTCTTGCGCGGCAGATGATCGGCCAGCGCCTGCCCCAATCCACCGGCCCGCACATAGGCAGTGGTGAGGAACAGCCCGAGCAGCGCCGCACGCCCGATCAGCGGGACGAAGATCAACGTCATACCCTGCTTCTGCTCGATCAAGGCCAGCAACGCGGCGAACTTGAGCAGCAACACCAGCACCAGCGTCACTACGGCGATCGGCCCGCTGCGCGGATCCTTCATGATCGTCAGCGTGCGCTCGCGATCACCGAAACCACCGAGCCACGCATCGGCGCTGTCCGCCAGGCCATCAAGGTGCAACGCGCCGCTGAGCAGCACCCACACCGTCAGCAACAGCGCCGCGTGCAGCAGCAACGGCGCGCCCGCCAGCACAAAGTTGAGCGCCCAGAGAATCACACCGAACAACAACCCCACCAGCGGATAAAACAGCGGCGAGCGGCCGAGCTGTTCAGGGGTCGGCATGCCCGGCAGACGAATCGGCAGGCTGCTGAGAAATTGCAGGGCGATCCACAGAGGCAGCATGTCAGCACACCTCCTTGAGCGAACCATCAGCCGAGACGATCAGCGAAAACAGTGCGCCATGAGCGACTTCGACATTGAGCAGTTGTTCACGGGGCAAACCACGGGCCCGCGCCAGCAGCAGACGGATGACGCCGCCATGACTGACCAGCAACACCCGCTCGCCGCCGTGTGCCGCGTGCAGTCGCATCACCGCCGCCAGCACCCGCGCAGAGAAATCGCTGACCGGCTCACCCTGCGGCGGGGTAAACCCGTAGGGATCCGCCCAGAAAAGACCCAGCGCCTCGGCATCGGTTTCCATCAACGCCGCCGCACTCTGCCCTTCCCAGGCACCGAAATGCAGCTCCTGCAGATTTTTGTCCAGAGATACCGGCAGATCCCGCTGCGCGCTCAATTCCTCAGCGAAGCGCGCGCAACGCTGCAACGGCGAGCTGACCAGCCGATCCCACGGCCCTTTTCCGATCACCGCTTCGCGCATTTGCGCCCAGCCTTTTTCGGTCAGCGCATCGTCAAGACTGCCGCGCAGGCCGCCGCCGAGTTCGGTTTCACCGTGGCGCAGCAGATCCAGACGCAAAGTCATGCCGGGCGATCCGCCACCGCCGCTTCGGCGAAGGTTGCCATCTGGCCGTGCAGATCGCAGGCCAGACGCAACAACGGCACCGCCAGCGCCGCACCACTGCCCTCCCCCAGACGCAGAGCCAGTTCGAGCAGCGGTTCAGCGCCAAGGGTTTCCAGCACATGGCGATGGCCCGGCTCCGCACCACGATGACCGAACAGCAACCATTCACGGCAGGCCGGATTCAGGCGTACCGCCACCAACGCGGCGACCGTGCAGATGAAACCGTCCACCAGCACCGCCACACCTTCCTGAGCACACGCCAGATACGCGCCAACCAACGCTGCAATCTCGAAGCCGCCGAGATTGAACAGGGTC
Organism: Pseudomonas sp. B26(2017); assembly: GCF_002113045.1. Classification (NCBI taxonomy): domain Bacteria; kingdom Pseudomonadati; phylum Pseudomonadota; class Gammaproteobacteria; order Pseudomonadales; family Pseudomonadaceae; genus Pseudomonas; species Pseudomonas sp. B26(2017). The sequence continues at coordinate 29,160 of NZ_NEJJ01000012.1, forward strand.
TGCAACGCATCACCGCGCTGTGCCGCATGCAGCGCCAGCGCCCGCTCGATCACCTGCGCCTTATGGCTGACGCCTTCGGCATTCAGCCCGGTGCCGGGGCCGGTCAGGTGCGCCACCGGGCAATCCAGCAAAGCACAAGCCAGCGCACTGGCGGCGGTAGTGTTGCCAATGCCCATTTCACCGCCGATGAACAATTGCGCGCCCGCCGCCTTCGCGCGCAGCACGCTGTCGCGGCCGCCCTGCAAGGCGAGTTCGCCCTGGGCCCGAGTCATCGCTGCGCCCTTGGCGAAATTCGCCGTGCCCGGACCGATGTTCAGGTGACGCACACCTGGCAGGTTCAACGACGGGGTCACGGTGCCCAGATCCACCACTTCCAGCTGCGCGCCGAGTTGCCGCGCCAGCACGCTGATCGCCGCGCCGCCGCTGACGAAGTTCAGCAGCATCTGCCCGGTAACTTCCTGCGGAAACGCAGAAACGCCTTCGGCGACAACGCCGTGGTCGCCGGCAAAAATCGCGATCCAGACCTGATCGAGGTTCGGCTTGATCCGGCCCTGCAACCCGGCCAGTTGCACCGCCACCGATTCGAGCTGCCCGAGGGAGCCGGCGGGTTTGGTCAATTGCTGTTGACGCGCCGCCGCGTTTTCAACGGCTTGCGCATCCACCGGTTTGCACGGATTCAGCCACCAGGCTTGGGTCATAACGCAGGTCCTTTCAAAGTCAGGGGCAGGCCGGCGACCGTCAGGACGACTCGCTGACAACGCTCGGCCAGAGCTTGATGCAGCCAACCGGCTTCATCGACGTAGCGGCGAGTCAATTCGCCCAGCGGCACGACACCCATTCCGGTCTCGTTGCTGACAAAAATGATTTCACCCGGCAGCGACGCCAGGCATTCAAGCAACGCTTCGCGTTCGGCGGCGAGGCGTTCGACGTCTTCGAGCATCAGCAGATTGGTCAGCCACAGGGTCAGGCAATCCACCAGCAGGCAACGGTCGGGGCTGGCGGTTTCGCGCAGCACCCGAGCCAGCTCCAGCGGCTCTTCGATCAACGCCCACTCGGCTGGACGCCGCGCGCGATGATGGGCGACGCGTTCATTCATCTCGCCATCCAGCGGCTGGCTGGTGGCGATGTAAGTGACGGCCAGCGCGCTCTCAGTGGCGAGTTTTTCGGCCAGGCGACTTTTGCCGGAGCGGGCGCCGCCGAGGATCAGTTGGAGCATGGATAAATCCTATAAATATCAGTGCTACAGCTACCGTCTTCGCGAGCAAGCTCGCTCGCGAGGGGCCGGCATGGGCAAATCACATTCCACAGAGTTGACGCAACAAATCAGTGTCCAGATGTTTTTCCACCAGATCCGCCAGCCGCTCGATATCGCGTTCGCGCAGGCCGTGATAATCCACCTCCTGCACATCGCTCAGTCCGGCCCAGCGCAACAGGGCCGCACTGGCCGCCGGCGATTCGAACAGGCCGTGCAGGTAAGTGCCGAAAATCTGCCCGTCGAGACTTTGCGCGCCGTCGCAGCGACCGTCGTCCAGACGCACAGCCGCCTTTTCCAGCGCCGCTCCCGTCGTCACGCCCGCATGAATTTCATAGCCACTGACCTCGGCATCTTCCAGCGCCAGACGCCCGCGCACATTGCGCAACTGTTTTTCGGCTTCGAGCTGCGTTTCAAACGCCAGCAACCCCAGACCGGCGCTGGAACCCGGTGCGCCTTCCAGGCCCAACGGATCGTGCACCTGCTCGCCGAGCATTTGCAGACCGCCGCAAATCCCCAGCAACTTGCCGCCATAGCGCAGATGCCGGCTGATGGCGGTCTCCCAGCCATTGGCGCGCAGATAGGCCAAATCGCTGCGCACGCTTTTCGAGCCCGGCAGAATGATCAGGTCGGCCGGCGGAATCGCCTGCCCCGGGCCGATGAATTGCAGATCCACCTGAGGATGCAGACGCAGCGGATCGAAATCGGTGTGGTTGCTGATGCGCGGCAGCACCGGCACCATCACTTTCAGGACTTGCTCGACCTTGTCGGTCTGGCGCTGATCAATGCCGTCCTCGGCCTCCAGATGCAGATCCATCACATACGGCAGTACGCCCACCACCGGTTTTCCGGTGCGCTGCTCCAGCCAGTCGAGGCCCGGTTGCAGCAAGGCGATGTCGCCGCGAAAACGGTTGATGATGAAGCCCTTGACTCGCGCCTGCTCGCTCGGCGACAGCAGTTCCAGCGTGCCCACCAGATGGGCAAACACGCCGCCACGATTAATGTCGGCGATCAACAGCACCGGACAGTCCACCGCTTCGGCGAAGCCCATGTTGGCGATGTCGCCGGCGCGCAGATTGATCTCTGCCGGCGAGCCTGCGCCTTCGACCATGACCAGCGCATACGCGGTGCTCAAGCGCTCATGGGAAGCGAGCACGGCCTGCATGGCGATGGCTTTGTAGTCGTGATAGGCGACGGCGTTCATGCTGGTGACCGCACGGCCGTGGATGATGACCTGGGCACCAGTGTCGCTGTTGGGCTTGAGCAGCACCGGGTTCATGTCGGTGTGCGGTTCGAGAAACGCCGCCTGGGCCTGCACCGCTTGCGCGCGGCCGATCTCGCCGCCGTCGGCAGTCACCGCGCTGTTGAGCGCCATGTTCTGCGGTTTGAACGGCACCACGGCAACGCCCTGACGGGTCGCCCAGCGGCACAGTGCCGTCACCAGCGTGCTTTTGCCGGCATCGGAGGTGGTGCCCTGCACCATCAATGTGGTCATGCGGTTTTTTCCTTGGAACAATGCTTGGCGAATGCTTGCAGGGCTTGCTCAAGGCGCGCCTCGTCCGCGGCATCGGCGGGCAACCCGAATCGCAGGCTGCTGTTGTGCGCGAACAGGCGCAGAAGAATGCCGCGTCGAGCCATGAATTCATGCAGCGCGGCGGCCTGTTCGGTGATCAACCACTGAAACAGCGCGCAGCCGCCTTGCGGTTTGAAGCCATAACGTTCGAGCAGCGCAGCCAGCCGCTCGCTGGCCTCGTCGCTGCGAATCCGCTGACGCGTGTGGCCTTCGGTGTCGCGCAGACAGGCCTGCCCCAGCACACGAGTCGGCCCGCTGACTGCCCAGGGCCCGACCTGTTCGGCCAGCAACCGGAGCAACTTGCGCTCGGCCAGCACGAACCCCAGCCGCACACCGGCCAGACCAAAAAACTTGCCGAACGAGCGCAGCACGATCAACCCCACTTGATGCGCATGGGGGGCGAGACTCAACTGCGGTGTGTTGTCCATGAACGCTTCGTCGACCACCAGCCAGCCACCGCGCTGGGCCAGCCGCGCATGCCAGTCGAGCAAACGCGCCGGGGTCAGATTCAGGCCTGTCGGATTGTTCGGATTGACGACTACCAGGACGTCGAGACTGTCGAGAAAGAAATCGACTTCCTGCTCCAGCACCTCACGCACGATGTAGCCACTGCGCCGCCAGGCTTCGGCATGCTCGGCATAACATGGCGACAGCACGCCGACCTTGCCGGCCCGGCGCAATCGCGGCAACAACTGAATGGCCATCTGTGAACCGGCCACCGGTAGCAAACTGTTGGCCCCATAGTAATCGCAGGCAGCCTGCTCCAGACCGTCATCGTTCTCCGGCAAACGTGCCCAGGCTCGCAGCGGAATCTCCGGGACCGGAAACGGCCACGGCGCCAGGCCTGTGGACAGGTCGAGCCAGTCTTCTTCCGCGATACCGTATTCGAGCGCCGCCCTGCGCAACCGGCCACCGTGCTCAAGCATAGAATTCAGCCCCCACGCAGAGAATCAGCAGCCATAACCATACCCCGCGCCGGACCAATTGCCAGCCGCGATCAATGGAATCGGCATCCGCCGGCGCGCCCTCGCCCAGTTGCGGACGCTCGTGCAGCTCGCCGTGGTAGATCGCCGGGCCACCCAGCTCGACGCCCAAGGCACCTGCGCCGGCAGCCATCACCGGGCCGGCGTTCGGGCTGTCCCATTTCGGCGCCTGAGTGCGCCAGCATTTCAACGCGAGTCGGGTATTGCCCAGCAGCGCGTAGGTCAACGCCACCAGCCGCGCAGGAATGTAGTTGAGGATGTCGTCGATTTTTGCCGCCGCCCAGCCGAATCGCTCGAAGCGCTCGTTGCGATAGCCCCACATCGCATCAAGTGTATTGCTCAGACGATAAAGCACCACGCCCGGCGCACCGGCCACGACAAACCAGAACAGCGCGGCGAACACCGCATCGCTACCGTTTTCCAGTACCGATTCGGTGGCGGCCCGGGCGACGGCGGTGCTGTCCAGCTCATCGGTCTGTCGACTGACCAGATAACCCACACGCTTGCGCGCCTCCTCCAGATCATCGCTGCGCAGGGCCTTGGCGACCGGCTCGACGTGCTCACCCAGGCTGCGCATGCCGAGGGCGCAATACAGCGCAAGAATCTCGACGATCCAGCCCACATACGGCGCCCAGGACAACGCGGTGGCCAGCAGGGTCAGCGGCAACACCGCGATCACCCACGCGGTGACGCCATGGCTGCGCCAACCACGACCGGCGCTGTTGAAACGTTGCTCGATGCGCCCGGCGAAATTGCCGAACGCCACCAGCGGATGCCAGTGCTTCGGCTCACCCAGCAGCGCATCCAGCGCAACTGCGGCGACACTCAACAACGCCACACTCATTGACTCACTCCCCAGAAATTTTCATACAGCAACTCATTGAGCGGACGCTCCTGCGCCCAACCTTCGAGTACCAGCATCGGCGCCGGATAGAATTCCTTGACCGGCCCCAGGCAAAGCACCGCCAGCGGCTTGGCCCCGGCCGGCAGTTTCAGCAGATCGGCCAGTGCCTGCGGCTCGAACAGCGACACCCAGCCCATGCCCAGGCCTTCGGCACGCGCGGCCAGCCACAGGTTCTGGATCGCGCAGGACAGCGACGCCATGTCCATTTCCGGCAGCGTACGGCGGCCAAAAATGTGTCGCTCGCGATCGTCCATCAACGCAGCCACCAGCACTTCGGCGCAGTCGCTGATGCCTTCGACCTTGAGCTTCATGAACTCGTCGCTGCGCTCGCCGAGGGCTTCGGCGGTGCGCACGCGTTCTTCTTCAACAAGGTTCTGGATCTGGCCACGCAAGGCGCGGTCGCTGATGCGGATGAAGCGCCACGGCTGCATCAGGCCGACGCTCGGTGCCTGATGTGCCGCCTCAAGCAATCGGCGCAACAGTTCCGGCTCGACCGTGCCACCGCTGAAGTGGCGCATGTCGCGGCGTTCGGCGATGGCGCGGTAGACCGCTTGGCGCTCGGCGTCAGTGAAGGCGTTGTCGGTCATGGCCCCATCGCTGGCAAGCCAGCTCCCACAACGGATTGCGTTTCTTCAGACATCACACCGCCCACTGTGGGAGCTGGCTTGCCAGCGATGGGGGCCTTATGGTCGGGCGCAAATAATATTGCGATAGCTGCAGGATTGGACGGGAAATAGAAATGCACGTACGAGGCGGTCATCCGCCCTTGCCTGTAAACCGCTTCCGCGCCGCGCCCGCCATTGGGGCTGTGGCCACGGGCGATTGGCGTCAGTTCGGTGGTGGTCAGGGAATGGTGATAGGTGTGGCCGCGCAACTGGCCTTCCGGCAAGTCGACTTCTTGCAGCGCCAGCGCGGCGAGGCGCTTTTGCATCACGGCGTCGCCACTCAACAGGCCGACCAGATCAGCGCGGGTGCCTTCGACATCAGTCAGCGAGTCGAGCAGGTACAGCATGCCGCCACATTCGGCGAGCAGCGGTTTGCCGGCCGCATGGTGCGCGCGGATCGCTTTGAGCATGTCGGCGTTCTGCGACAAGGCAACGTGGTGCAATTCCGGATAGCCGCCGGGCAGGTACAAGCTGTCGGCGTCGGGCAGTTGCCTGTCGCGGATCGGCGAGAAGAAACTCAATTCGGCGCCCATCGCCCGAAGCAAGTCGAGACTGGCGCCGTAGGTAAAGGCGAAAGCTTCGTCGCGGGCGACAGCGATTCGCACGCCTTCGAGCAGCCTTTCGGTCTTGCCGATTTCAGGCGCGGCGAACTCCACGGCCGGTGGCAGCGCTACCTCGCAAGTGCCGGCCAGCGCTTCGGCGGCGGCGTCGAGGCGCACGTCGAGGTCATTGAGTTCGCTGGCCTGCACCAGACCGAGATGGCGGCTCGGCAGTTCGATCCCGGTTTCCCGGGACAACGCGCCGTACCAGCGCAGGCCTTCGGTGAGGCTGCCTTCGAGCAACTGCGCATGACGCACGGTGCCGACACGGTTGGCCAGCACGCCGGCGAACGGCAAGTCCGGCTGATAGCGCGCCAGCCCCAGGGCCAACGCGCCGAAGGTCTGGGCCATCGCGGTGCCGTCGATCACGCCGAGCACCGGCACGCCGAAATGCCGGGCCAGATCGGCGCTCGACGGCGTGCCGTCGAACAAGCCCATCACGCCCTCGATCAGAATCAGATCGGCTTCGGCGGCGGCTTCCCACAACAGGCGTCGACTTTCCTGCTCGCCGACCATCCACATGTCCAGTTGATAGACCGGCGCACCGCTGGCGCGCTCGAGGATCATCGGGTCGAGAAAGTCCGGGCCGCATTTGAACACGCGAACCTTGCGCCCCTGATTGCGATGCAAACGGGCCAGCGCGGCGGTGACGGTGGTCTTGCCCTGACCGGAAGCCGGCGCGGCGATCAGGACCGCCGGGCAGTGACGTGGTTGATTCAAAGTTCGACGCCTTTCTGCGCTTTGATGCCGGCCTGGAAGGCGTGCTTGATCATGCCCATTTCGGTGACGGTGTCGCCCATCTCGAGCATTTCCGGTTTGGCGGCGCGACCGGTGACGATCACATGCTGCATCGGCGGACGGGCCTGCAGATCGCTGAGCACCTGATCCAGATCGAGGTAACCGTGCTTGAGGGCGATGTTCAGTTCATCGAGCACCACCAGACCGATCGACGGATCACGCAGCAGCTCGCGGGAGACTGCCCAGGCCGCTTCGGCGGCGGCGATGTCACGCTGACGGTCCTGTGTTTCCCAGGTGAAGCCCTCGCCCATTACATGGAAGCGCACTTGCTCGGGGAAACGACGAAAGAAAAGCTCTTCGCCAGTACTGTTGCGGCCCTTGATGAACTGCACCACACCACACTGCATGCCGTGGCCCATGGCGCGGGCGAGCATGCCGAACGCCGAGCTGCTTTTGCCTTTGCCATTGCCGGTCAGCACCAGCACCAGGCCACATTCGTCCGGCGAATTGGCGATGCGCTCGTCGATCACGGCTTTTTTGCGCTGCATGCGCGCCAGGTGGCGCTCGTCGCGTTCGGGGGAATCAGTCATGGGGGAGCTCTCCGTTGAGGCTGGATAACGGCGGGCAGGCACAAGAATAGACGGCAACAAGCCTGGCATCGCCCACCGTGATGCCGCTGGATGGATCAGGCCGGTCTCCGGGCTCATGAGCGGCTTGCGCCTGGCTGCGCGCCTTCCCGCTTTTACGCAGTGGCATCAGACGCAGCTTTTACTCATTTACCGTTGCGGGGGCAGCGCCGGGATCGTGAGGATTCATCACTTGGAGACCCGCCTCACCGGCTTCCCTGTTTCACTCTGTCGACATGCGCCACAGAGCACCTGAAACAAGCCGCGAAGGTTAGAGGGTTGGGGGTGGAGCGTCAATTGAAGAGGGTCTCGTGCGGCGAATAACTGCCGCTGATCAATTAACTGACGCCAATCTTGTGCCACACTGTCAGCAGTGATATCAAAGAGCCATGCTTTTTGACTGCAGAGAGCACATCACAATAACAAGGGAGAGCACCATGCAAGGCATGATCATCAGCAATCCGCGGCTGGAATTCCTGCGCCCGGTGCTGGAACGCTGGTTTGACTGTATCGACCGCTACAACGCCGTGCGCGGCGACAATGACACTCCTTACTGGCACGACGAAAAAGCCAACCTCGGCCTGCTGTCCGCCGCTGCCTGGATGGCCGAATTGGTGACCTTGAGCGACACCGCCACCCGCAAACAAAACGAAGAAGGCGAGCGCAATGCCCGCGCCGACCTGTTCATTGCTGGCGCCGAAGATCGCGCCTTCATCCAGGCCACCCAACGCTGGCCGCGCGTCACCAACCTGAATCTGACGCAGGCTTTGGTGGATATCACCAGCGACGCCAGGCGCATCAGCTACGCCAGCGACCTGAAACTCGGCTGCCTGTTCGTCGCCCCGCAAAAAGCCCAGCACAGCGCCAGCCCGGAAGAGTTGCAGGACATGGTCGACGACCTGCAAAAGGAACACACCTGCGCCGTCGCCTGGTACTTTCCCTACGCCTACCGCAAATTGCGCAGCGAAGCCGGCAACTATCACCCCGGCATTGCCGTGCTTTTCAAGGAAGCCCGCGGCTGAGGGTTGAACCATCGGGCTTGTGCGCTTCTCTATGACTAAGAATGCATTCATAGGGAAGATCAGCAATGCGCAAGCCCCAGCTCGTTTTCGTCATCGTGCTCGCCGGAGGGCTCGCCGCCTGTGGTGAATCCTCCAGCCTGCAAGTCTCCGACGGCACTGGCCCGTCACCGAAACTGCCCGAACCGAACAAGACCCTGATTCCGACGGTGAACATCGCCCCGGCCATCGGCTGGCCGGCCGGCGCGAAACCGACGGCAGCGGCAGGTACTCAGGTGGCAGCCTTCGCCGAAAATCTCGATCATCCGCGTTGGCTGTATGTACTGCCCAATGGCGACGTGCTGGTGGCGGAAACCAACGCTCCGCCGAAACCGGACGACAGCAAGGGCATTCGCGGCTGGGTGATGAAAAAAGTCATGGGCCGCGCGGGTGCCGGCGTCCCCAGCCCGAACCGCATCACCCTGCTGCGCGATGCCGATCATGATGGCGTGGCCGAGACCCGCACGGTGTTCCTGCAGAACCTCAACTCGCCGTTCGGCATGACTCTGGTCGGCAACGATCTGTACGTGGCCGACACCGATCGCCTGTTGCGCTTCAACTACGAGCCCGGCGCGACCGAAATCAAGAGCCAGCCGATCAAGGTCGTGGACTTGCCGGGCGGCACACTCAACCACCACTGGACCAAGAACGTCATCGCCAGCAAGGATGGCAGCAAGCTGTACGTCACCGTCGGCTCGAACAGCAACGTCGGTGAAAACGGCCTCGATCAGGAAGAAGGTCGTGCGGCGATCTGGGAAGTGGACCGCGCCACTGGCAATCACCGGATCTTTGCCTCGGGCATCCGTAATCCCAACGGCCTGGCCTGGGAGCCACAAACCGGCGCGCTGTGGACAGCCGTCAACGAGCGCGACGAAATCGGCAGCGATCTGGTGCCGGACTACATCACTTCGGTCAAGGACGGTGGTTTCTATGGGTGGCCGTTCAGCTACTACGGCCAGCACATCGACGTGCGCGTGGAACCACAGCGGCCGGACATGGTGGCCAAGGCCATCGCCCCCGACTACGCCGTCGGCCCGCACACCGCGTCACTGGGCCTGACCTTCGCCGAAGGCAATCGCCTGCCGGCGCAGTTCAAGGAAGGCGCATTCATCGGCCAGCACGGCTCGTGGAACCGCAAACCGCACAGTGGCTACAAGGTGATCTTCGTACCGTTCGCCGCTGGCAAGCCGAGCGGCACGCCAGTGGATGTGCTGACCGGTTTCCTGGACAAGGACGAGAACGCTTTGGGTCGCCCGGTCGGCGTGGTGATCGACCAGCAAGGTGGATTGCTGGTAGCCGATGACGTGGGGAACAAGGTGTGGCGGGTGTCAGCGACCCGCTAACGTATTGCAGGCATTAAAAAACCCGTGGGAGTCGTTCGACTCCCACGGGTTTTTATGTATCTGGGCTACGGGTTATGTGCCAGGTGCTCCGGCTGCAGAACGCGCTTGGCGCTCAGATAGGCTTTCTGCCAATACGCTTTCGACAGGCTGTCCAGCTTCACCGTACCGCCGGTGGCCGGGGCATGCACGAAGCGCCCTTCCCCGACGTAGATTCCCGCATGACTGACCTGAGAGCCGCCATTGGTGGCGAAGAAGATCAGGTCGCCGGTTTGCAGCCCTTCCTTGCTGACATTCGGCGCCTGCATGACGATCATCTCGCGGGTCGAACGCGGCAGGCTGATGCCGGCGGCATCACGGTAGACGAAACCGATCAGACCGCTGCAATCGAAGCCCGAATCCGGCGTGTTGCCACCCCAGCGATAAGGCGTGCCCACCAGCCCGAGCGCGCGAAACAGTACGTCTTCGGCAGCGGGTGAAAAAGCCTGGGAGGATCCGAACACGATCGGAGCGCGAACCACCGGTGCAGGCGGCGGAGTGCGGCTGGCGCAGGCGCTGAGCAGCGCAGCGAAGAACATCAAGGCAAAGCGGGCCGACATCGTCATATGCAGAACATCCTGATCTGGCTGAGGCTTTGACTGCCGATTCGACAGAAAACAAAACCGCCTGCGGTGGAACGCAGGCGGTTTGCCATCAATATAGATCAGGATTCTAGCGGCTACGCGGCAAACTTCAAGTAAGACTTTAACTTCACCTTGTAAAGTTTAGGTCTATTGCCTCTGAAAGGCCTTTTTGTCGCCACGAGCGTGGCGACAAATGCGTGGTTACTTGCGAGCGGTAACCACGGTTGGAGCGTTCGCCAAAGCGCGCTTGGCTTCGATGAAGGTCTTGCTCCAGTAGCTGTCGCCCAGGCTGTCGATGCGAACACCGCCGCTGCGACGAGAGCTGGAGTGGATGAACTGGTTGTCGCCCAGGTAGATCCCGGCGTGGCTTACACGACCGCGACGACCATTGGTGGCGAAGAACAGCAGGTCGCCCGGCTCGAGGTTGCTGCGCGAAACCAGTGGCGCATCAACGTTGATCATTTCGCGGGTGGAGCGCGGCAGGTTCATGCCGGCTTCTTCGCGGAACAGGTAGCCGATGAAACCGCTGCAATCAAAACCGGCTTCAGAGGTACCGCCGAAACGGTAACGGGTACCGATCAGGGACATGCCGCGTTCGAGGATGCTGTCGGCCAGAACCGGAAGCTGGTAAGGCTTCTTGCCGTTGAAGTCGGCGAGTTCTTTTTCGGTGTCCAGCTCTTCCTGGTAAATAACGGAAGACTGGGCGGTGGCGGAATTTTTAGCCTGTTGTTGCTGCTCTTGATTAACAGGTGAATGAGCAGCGCAACCGAACAACAGAGTGACGAGTGCGAGAGGCACGAGGGGTGCGAAGCGCTTTAGCATGGGCACGACCGTGGCTGATAGTTGTAAAGAAGCCGAGACTATGCCCGCTATCAGCCTCATTTGCAAATTCAATCGATCTTTTTGTGACTTCCCGGTTTCTCGTTAACATCTAAGCGCTTAAGCCTATTTGAATCGAGACGCAGCCTGCGCAACGCACTGGAAAGCGGGTTTTCTGGCGCCTGAAATATGCCGAAACCGGCTGAAAGCACCGGTTTTACCAGCCCAGGGTTTCTTTCAGGAAGGGAATGGTCAGCTTGCGCTGAGCCTGCAAAGAGGCCTGATCGAGCTGTTCCAGCAGATCGAAAAGCGCGCTCATGCTGCGGGTACCGCGAGTCAGAATAAAATGCCCGACCTCGTCGGTCAGGTGCAGACCACGACGGGATGCGCGCAATTGCAGGGCACGCAATTTGTCTTCATCGGAGAGAGGACGCATCTGGAAAATCAGCGCCAGGGTCAGGCGCGATTTCAGGTCGGCAAGCTTGATCGGCAGTTCACGCGGCGAGGTCGAGGCGGCGATCAGCAAGCGGCGACCGCTGTCACGCAGACGGTTGAACAGATGAAACATCGCCTCTTCCCAGTCCGCCTTGCCGGCAATCACCTGCAAGTCGTCCAGGCAGACCAGTTCGTACTGTTCGAGGTTGTCGAGAATTTCGATGCCGCGATCCATCAACTCGGCCAGCGGCAGGTACACCGCCGGCTCGCCCATCTGTTCGAAGCGCAGGCACGCGGCCTGCAACAGATGCGTACGCCCCACCCCGTGCTTGCCCCACAGATAGATCAGGCTTTCGGTCCAGCCGGCGTCGGCTTCGCATAGACGCTCGACATAGCCGAGTGCAGCGGCATTGGCGCCTGGGTAGTAGTTGATGAAGGTGGCGTCGTCACGCAGACGCACACCTAGGGGCAGCTGAATCGGTTTCATGCTGACTGAACAGTTCCCAAGGAACCGTTAGTGGCCTCTGTGTAAAGTGAGCGAAGTTTATACCCGTGAAGCGGAGCGCACAATGCGACAGACCCCAAGCAAAATCAAAGGTTTGCGTTAACGTGCTGGTTTTATGACAGTTTCTTTGGCGCCATGGCCTGCATGAGACGGGCCAACCCGGCAATCCACCGGGCGGCCCGCACGTCACGATTACAACTCCGGCTCATCCGCCCCGCTATAGATGTCCGAATCCTTGTACAGATCGTGGACATGCCGCACCAGCACCATGATCACCGCCGCCACCGGCAATGCCAGCAGCACACCAGTGAAGCCGAACAGCTCGCCACCGGCCAGAATCGCAAAGATCACCGCCACCGGGTGCAGGCCGATCCGGTCCCCCACCAGCAAGGGCGTCAGCACCATGCCTTCCAGGGCCTGACCGACCATGAACACCGCCACGATGCCGATCATTGGATACAGATCGCCACCGAACTGGAACAACCCGGCAATCAACGCCGCACCGATACCGATCACGAACCCCATGTACGGAACAATCGCCGCCAGCCCCGCGATCAGACCGATCAACAGACCCAGCTCCAGCCCGACAATCATCAGGCCCGCCGCATAAATCACGCCCAGCGCCAGCATCACCAGCAACTGCCCGCGCACGAACGCGCCCAGCACTTCATGGCACTCACCCGCCAGCGCCACCACACGCTCTTCGCGATCACGGGGCAGCAGGCCACGGATCTTGGCCATCATCACGTCCCAGTCACGCAGCAGGTAAAAGCTCACCACCGGGATCAGCACCAGATTTGCCAGCCAGCCGATCAGCGCCAGACTTGACGCCGTCGCCTGACTCAGCACCACACCGACGATGTCGGTGGTCTGACCCATGTGTTCGCTGATCGCGGCCTTGACCTTGTCGAACTTCCAGAAGCCGTCCGACAACCCCAGTTTCGATTGCGCCCATGGCACAGCAGTGTGCTGCAACCAGTCGAGCATTTGCGGCGCCAGTTCGTACAGCCGCAGCAATTGCCTGGCGAGCATCGGCACCAGCACCAGCAACAACGCGGTGACGATCAGGGTGAACAGGGCGAACACCGCAATCACACCCCAGGTGCGCGACAGCCCCAGACGCTCCAGACGATCGACGAGCGGATCGAACAGATAGGCGAGCAACAGCGCCACCAGGAACGGCGTGAGAATCGGATGCAGCAACCAGACAAACGCGCAAAGCAGGAGCACCCCACCGAGCCAGAACCAACGCCGCGTATCGGCCATGTAACACTCCATTGCTTATATATAAGAAAGAAAACCTACCAGCGGAACCGCAACGACGGCGCCGCCGGTGTCGGCGTCGGCGCAACGACTGGCGGCGTCCCGGCGACCGCAGGTTGCGGCGCAGCCACCGGAGCGGGCGCCTCGGCCGGCAGTTCCTGCAACTTCGCCAGCGACAACTGCGCTCGCAACTGATCGGCGCTGCCATTGACCCGATACAGAATGCGATCGGCATCGACACTCTGCAGACGCACGCCAAACGGTTCGAGTAACCGCAACAGCGCCGCGTAGTGCTCCAGATTCATGCCCTGCACTTCCAGGGTCTGCTGGCCGGACGCACCCGGCTTGGCTACAAAGCGTGGCGCCAACCGTTCAGTCACCGCCAGCATCACTGCATCGGCCACGGCGGCCTGATCCGCGCCCTGCACATTGCCCGCCTCTTTTTTGTCGCCGAGCCACAACTGCCATTTGGCTTGCCATTGCCCGCCTTCTTCGCGGGCATGCACGGCGAGCAAAGCGTCTGCGTTGTAGCGTTCGGAAGCGTTGCGCAATGGCGCCGGGTCAGCCCCCTCAAGCGCGGGTGCCGTGGCAACCAATTGCTCGCTCAAGTCCGCCAGCGGCAGGCGCAACGGCAACCCACGGTGCTGAGCGGCGCGACGCAAAGGCGCGGCACTGGCCTGACCGTCGCCGACCAGGCTCGAGCCCTCGGTCGAATCATTCAGCCACCAGCTCAGGATCGAGGGCCGGTTGGCACCCCACAGCGCCAGTCCGGCACGGCGCAACGCCTGCTCGGTGGTTCCCGGATCGAAATCGACTTTCAGCACTTCCGGCGGCCCGGCATCGAAACCGAACTGGCTCATGATCTGCTGTGGATCCTTGCGAACCGGCGCCAGCCCCGGGTTCTGCGGGGCCTTCGGGTCGCCGGTCAGGCGCAGCACCAGCGTATCCAGCGCGGCCTGGGTGGCACGATCACGTTCCTCTGGCGACTGGCCAGTGACCGGTTCGCGCACCTGATAAAGACTTTTGAGATTTTCGGCCTGACTCGCCAGGCTGATCAGAGACAAGCCACCCACTAACAGCAATTTACAAAAACGCATGGAGAATTCCCGTCGACAAGAGCGGCTGGAACAGGCCGCGTGAACCGTTCTGCAAGCCTGTGACCACAGGCCGTCGCAAAACATTCACAAGCGGTCGGTAAGTTTTCGCACAGTCCTAACGATAGACGGTTCCTTATACAGGCACCCGTGATGTCACCCACAGTGTCAATTGCAAAATTTTTCCACCGATATGCCCCTGCCCGTCGGCGTGAGGATGGCCGCTGCCCCTCAAGCCTGATAAAATCGCGCGCCTTCGCAGACCGGCAACAGCCGGGCACCCCGAACTTCGCGTGAGGCAATCGCCCCTGTCGGATTCGGCGTTCCCGCTGAACTCGGTCGTTACCCCTGAATCCCCTCCCCTAAAGGCCTGGATCATGAGCAAGCAACCCTCCCTGAGCTACAAGGACGCCGGTGTAGACATCGACGCCGGTGAAGCATTGGTCGAACGCATCAAGAGCGTCGCCAAGCGCACTGCGCGCCCGGAAGTCATGGGCGGCCTGGGCGGTTTCGGCGCCCTCTGCGAGATCCCGGCCGGTTACAAACAACCGGTGCTGGTTTCCGGTACTGACGGCGTCGGCACCAAGCTGCGCCTGGCGCTGAACCTGAACAAGCACGACAGCATCGGCCAGGATCTGGTCGCCATGTGCGTCAACGATCTGGTGGTGTGCGGCGCCGAGCCGCTGTTCTTCCTCGACTACTACGCCACCGGCAAGCTGAACGTCGACGTGGCCGCCACCGTGGTTACCGGTATCGGTGCAGGCTGCGAACTGGCTGGCTGCTCGCTGGTTGGCGGCGAAACCGCTGAAATGCCTGGCATGTACGAAGGCGAAGACTACGATCTGGCCGGCTTCTGCGTCGGCGTCGTGGAAAAAGCCGAAATCATCGACGGCTCGAAAGTCGCCACCGGTGATGCCCTGATCGCCCTGCCATCGTCCGGCCCGCACTCCAACGGCTACTCGCTGATCCGCAAGATCATCGAAGTGTCCGGTGCCGACATCGAAACCGTTCAGCTCGACGGCAAGCCGCTGACCGAACTGCTGATGGCCCCGACCCGCATCTACGTGAAGCCGCTGCTCAAGCTGATCAAGGAAACCGGCGCGGTCAAAGCCATGGCCCACATCACCGGTGGCGGTCTGCTCGACAACATCCCGCGCGTCCTGCCAAAAGGCGCTCAGGCCGTGGTTGACGTGGCCAGCTGGAACCGCCCGGCTGTCTTCGACTGGCTGCAAGAGAAAGGCAACGTCGACGAAACCGAAATGCACCGCGTGCTGAACTGCGGCGTGGGCATGGTGATCTGCGTGGCTCAAGAACACGTTGAAGTTGCCCTGAACACCCTGCGTGACGCCGGCGAGCAGCCTTGGGTCATCGGTCAGATCGCCGACGCTGCCGAAGGCGCGGCTCAGGTCGAACTGAAGAACCTCAAGGCTCACTGATGCCAAACACCTGTGATGTCGTGGTGCTGTTGTCCGGCACCGGCAGTAACTTGCAGGCCCTGATCGACAGCACGCGGACCGGCGACAGCCCGGTCCGCATCGCTGCGGTGATTTCCAACCGCGCCGACGCCTACGGCCTGCAACGCGCCAGTGACGCGGGTATCGCCACCCGCTCGCTGGATCACAAGGGATTCGAGGGCCGCGAGGCCTTCGATACCGCTCTGATCGAACTGATCGACGAATTCAACCCCAAACTCGTGGTACTGGCCGGCTTCATGCGCATTCTCAGCGCTGACTTCGTCCGTCACTACCAGGGTCGCCTGCTCAACATCCACCCGTCGCTGCTCCCCAAATACAAAGGGTTACACACGCATCAGCGCGCGCTGGAGGCCGGCGATGCCGAACACGGCTGCTCCGTGCACTTCGTCACCGAGGAACTCGATGGCGGACCACTGGTCGTACAGGCAGTAATACCGGTAGAGTTGCACGATTCGCCGCAAAGTCTGGCGCAACGGGTTCACATGCAGGAACACCTGATCTACCCGATGGCCGTACGCTGGTTCGCCGAAGGACGGCTGAGCCTCGGCGAGCAAGGTGCTTTACTGGATGGCCAGTTACTCGGGGCCAGCGGTCACTTGATTCGAAACTAGGAGATTTTATGCGTCGCGCCCTGCTCTTCGCTTGCGCTCTGCTCGCCCTGCCTTTCGCCCAGGCGGCAGACCTTCAACCGTTCTCCGCCAGCTACACCGCCGACTGGAAGCAACTGCCCATGAGCGGCACCGCTTCACGCAGCCTGACCAAGGAAGCCAACGGGGTCTGGAAGCTCAGCTTCAAGGCGTCGATGATGATTGCCAGCCTGTCCGAGGAAAGCACGCTGACCCTGGACAAGGACACCCTGCTGCCACAGTCCTACCACTTCGAACGCGGTGGCCTGGGCAAAGCGAAAAAAGCTGACCTGGACTTCGACTGGGCCAACAAGCTGGTGACCGGCACCGACCGCGGCGATGCGGTGAAAATCCCGCTCAACCGCGGCATGGTCGACAAATCCACCTATCAGCTGGCGCTGCAGCATGATGTGGCTGCCGGCAAGAAAAGCATGAGCTATCAGGTCGTCGATGATGGCGAAGTCGATACCTACGACTTCCGCGTGCTGGGCTCGGAAAAAGTCGAAACCAAGGCCGGCCAGATCGATGCGATCAAGGTCGAACGCGTGCGCGATCCGACACAAAGCAAGCGCATCACTGTCCTGTGGTTCGCCAAGGACTGGGATTACCTGCTGGTTCGCCTGCAACAGGTCGAAACCGACGGCAAGGAGTACAACATCATGCTCCTCGACGGCACGGTCAACGGCAAAACGGTCAAAGGCAGCTGATCCGACGCAACATTGAAAAGCCCCGCAAATGCGGGGCTTTTTTTCGCCTGTCGAACGGTGATCAGACCGAGAACCTGGCGACCATGCTGTTCAGGTCCACCGCCAGCCGCGACAGCTCCTGACTCGCGGCGCTGGTCTGATTGGCCCCCGCCGAAGTCTGCATCGCCAGATCACGAATATTCATCAGGTTGCGATCCACTTCCCGCGCAACGGCGGCCTGTTCTTCCGACGCACTGGCGATCACCAGGTTGCGCTCATTGATCAAAGTGAACGCCGAAGCGATTTCCTCCAGCGCCACGCCAGCAGCCTTTGCCAGCTCCAGGGTCGAGCGCGCCCGGACGTTGCTCTGCTGCATCGAGCTGACCGCCGAATCGGTGCCCTGCTGGATGCCGCCAATCATCTGCTCGATCTCCTGCGTCGATTGCTGAGTGCGATGGGCCAGCGCCCGCACTTCGTCCGCCACCACCGCAAAACCCCGTCCGGCATCCCCCGCCCGCGCGGCCTCGATTGCCGCGTTCAAGGCCAACAGATTGGTTTGCTCGGCAATCGAGCGGATCACATCCAGCACCTTGCTGATGCTGTAGACCTTCTGCGCCAAATCTTCCACCTGCGCGGCATTGGCAGTGACATCGTCCGCCAGCAGCTCGATGGACGACACTGTCTGCTGCACCTGCTCGCGGCCATGCTGGGCTATGCGATCAGACTCACGGGAAGCCTCTGAAGTGGCGACGGCATTGCTCGCCACCTCTTCCACGGCGGCGGTCATCTGATTGACTGCCGTGGCGGCTTGTTCAATTTCCAGACTCTGCTGGTGCAGTCCTCGCGTCGCGTCCTCGGTGACGCAACTCAACTCTTCCGAGGCCGAAGCCAGTTGACTGGAGGACTCCGAGATCCGGCGGATGGTGTCGCGCAGATTGTGCTGCATGCTCTTGAGCGCGTGGAGCAGCCGCGCCGGTTCGTCCTTGCCGCAAATGCTGATATCGCCGGTCAGATCGCCACTGGCCACCACTTGCGCGACGTCGAGCGATTGCGACAGCGGCAGCACGATGCTGCGGGTCAGCAATAACGCCAGCGCGATGGTAATCAGCGCGGTGATGCCGATCATCACCCCGACCCACACCCGCGAGTTGGTGAACACCAGCCGTGCGGCCTCAGTGGCGAGATTGGCGTTGTGTTTATTCAGTTCCACCAGCTCCCGCAGGGTCACTGCAATATCATCCGCCAGCGGGCTCATCTGCCCGTTGAGAATGGCGGCCGCCTCCTCCACTCGTCCCTGAGCGGATAACGTCATCACCTGCGCCTGAAGCTCCAGGTATTTGTGTTCGGCGACCTTGAAGCGCTCGAACAGTTCGCGCTCTTTGGGCAGCACGATCAGGATGTCGTAACGCTGCTGGGCTTCGCTCAGCACACCGCGCAAATCGTTGAGCTTGGCCACATTCTGATCCAGCGCCTGCGGATCGCGATTGAGCAACAGGCGCATGGTCAGCGCGCGCAGGCGCAGCATGTCCTGGCTCATCTCGCCCACCGCCATCACGCTGGGCAACCAGTTATTGTCGACCTCGTCGGATTGCGCGCGCATGTTCGACATCTGCAACAGGGCGAACGCGCCAAGGGCAAACACCATCAACGCCAGCACCCCAAAACCCAGCCCGGCCCGAGGCGCGATATTGAGACTACGGATACTCATTGCTCTGGTTCCTTCCAAAAGCGCTGCATCAACCCTGCAGCTGGTTGCTCTAGAAGGTATCGGCCCTTTGGAAAAATGCGTAAGACCAAAACGTGATATCAAATAGCCTTGATACTCCGAACCATCGGCATTAACGATTCAGCGCGGATTTGCCGGACTTGAGCGCTGTTCGCGGCAAGATCGCCAGGAAGTTGTCTCGCGCGACTTTTTTCGCCACCGCCTCCGGCAAGGCGTCGAGAAACGGCTTGAAGCCGTGGATTTCCTTGCCGAGTTTATTGAATCGCCCGACCACATCCGAACCGATCATGAAGCGATCCGGATAACGCTCCACCAGTTGCACCCATTCCGCTCGCGGCTGACCCTTTTCGTCCAGCAGATAAGGCGTCAGCAGGCTCCACGACAAATCGATGAACAGGTTCGGGTACGCCTCCAGCATTCGCGCAAGGGTCGGCAGCAAAAAATCCAGCTGCGCCTGATGACGATGGATTTCGGCACTGGTACCGGCATGCGCCCAGATGAACCGGGTGTGCGGATGATTGCGCAGCGGCTCTTCGATTTCCTTCAGGTACAGCGGATTTTTCTCACGCTTGGAGGTGATGTTGGAATGCAGCATCACCGGCAGATCGTTTTCGGCGGCCAGGTGATAGACGCGGGTCATGGCTTCGTTGTTGGCACGTGGCGTGTCGCCGGAGGTCAGCGCCGTAAGGTCGTCGTGACGGGTGAAAACTTCGCCGATGCCCTGCCACAAGCCGGGATACAGATCGAGCATGCGCTGGATGTGCGCGGCGGAGTTCTTGTCGTTGGGGTTGAAGCCTGAAAGAAACGGGTGAAAGTACTGGCGCTGCTCCGGCGTGAGCTTCTGCACCGCGTCGGCGACGATCACGTCAGTCGCGCTGTACCAATAGGCATCGGCGTCATCGCCTGCGTAATAACGCGGGCGTTTCGGCTCGTCTTCGTGCCATTTCTTCGCCACGGGAATGCCGGAAATCATCACGTGCTCGATGGAGTTTTCCTTCATGGCCGTCAGCAATTTCGGCATGCCGGCGGTTTCCTGGAAAAAATCCACGTAATGCAGGTGCGCGTCACTGTAGGTGTAATCCCGGGCACTGGCGGCGCCGGTGAAAACTATCAGGCAGGCAAGGCTCAAACGAAACACGGACACAAGCATTCTCCGGCAGACAGGCATAGCCTAGACCCTTGTCGGGCGACGAGGGTTCACCCGGCAAGAAAGTGGAACGCGCCTGTGTGGGAATGCTCTATACCTGCAAAGGTCTTTTTTGATCGAATCCCTTTTTCCTACCGCATGCGAGGTTCACATGACCGTTACAGTCAATACCGTGTCCGCCGATGGTTTTCGCCACAGCGTACAGATCGATGAGCATGAGCTGTTTGCCGATGTGCCGACGACCGCCGGCGGCGAAGGCTCGGCTCCGGAGCCGCACGATTACTTCGACGCCGCCCTCGGCGCCTGCAAGGCCCTGACCTTGAAGCTGTACGCGAAGAAAAAGGACATCCCGCTGACCGGCGTCGGCGTTGAGGTCAAACGCGACAACAGCCAGGAACAGAAAGGCAAATACGCCCTGCACGTAACCCTCACCCTGAAGGGCGTGCTCACCGATGCCCAGCGCGAAGAACTGCTGCGCGTGGCCGATCGCTGCCCGATCCACAAGCTGATGACCACCAGCGAAGTCACTATCGAGACTCACGCACCCGTCGGCTTCGACAGCCAGTAATCACCCGACGACACCGGCGGGTTATGCTCCACGCATCACCCGCTCAGCCTGGAATGGACCATGGACACCCAACCCCTGATCATCCGCCCGCGCGCCGAAGACGTCGAAGGCCAGCCGATTCTGCGTCCGCTGCCGTCAGCCAAATGCCGCAGCGTCGGGCCTTTCGTGTTTTTCGACCACATGCTCGAAACGGTTTATCCGGCGGGCAAAGGCATGAATATCCGACAGCACCCGCACATCGGTCTCTCGACCCTCACGTACCTGTTCGAAGGACAGATTCAGCACAAGGACAGCCTGGGTTCGGATCAGGTGGTCAGCGCCGGCGATGTCAGCTGGATGACGGCCGGCACGGCGATCGCTCACGTCGAGCGCACGCCCGACCCGCTATGGGATCAGAGCTTCAAGATGCACGGCCTGCAAATCTGGCTCGCCTCACCCAAAGATCACGAACAAGGCCCGGGACATTACAGCCATCACCCGGCCTCGACATTGCCGGTCAGCGATAACCTTGGCGTGCAGATCCGCATGATTGCCGGGTCAGGCTTTTGCCTGGAATCGCCGGTGCCGGTGCTTTCTCCTACGCTCTATGCCGAACTGAAGATGCAGACCGCAACCACGCTGCTGATTCCGACTGAGCATGAAGAGCGGGCTTTGTATGTGTTGAGTGGTGATGTGCAGTTGAACGGCGAAGCGGTCGAACCCCACGCGCTTGTGGTATTGCCTACCGGGGAAGAGATGAGTCTGTTCGCCGAGAGCGACAGCCACGCGGTGCTGTTCGGCGGCGCACCACTGGATGGGCCACGGCGGATCAACTGGAACTTTGTCGCGAGCGATCCGGCAGCAATCGATGAGGCGCGGCGCAAGTGGGCGGCCGGTGACTGGCCGACAGTGCCGGGGGAAGTCGAGCGGATCGAGCTGCCGAAATCACGCAGCGAGCCGACACCGCTTTAAACCAGCACTCCCACGCCAGGCGTGGGAGTGTTTTCAACCGAATCAGCCCTTGAACACTTCTTCCAGCAAGTCATGCATCGACTTGAACGCCCGCGCTGCGGTCTTCGCGTCGTACATCATCTTGCCCGGCACGTTGGCGTGCGGATCGGTGAACGAGTGCACCGCGCCGCCGTAGCTCAGCAGCTGCCAGTCGACACCGGCGGCGTTCATCTCGTCTTCGAATGCCGGCAACTGCTCTTTCGGCACCAGCGGGTCCGAAGCACCGTGCAGCACCAGCACCGAGCCCTTGATGTTCTTCGCGTCCGCAGGGTTCGGCGAATCCAGCGTGCCGTGGAACGACACCGCCGCTTTCACTGCCGCACCGGTGCGCGCCAGATCCAGCGCACAGCAGCCGCCGAAGCAGAAACCGAACACAGCCAGTTTCGAGGTATCAACCGCCGCCTCGCCCTGTTTCTGCAATTGCTCGAACGCGGCCTGCATACGCTTGCGCAACTGCGCGCGGTCATTCTTCAGCGGCATCATTGCCGCACCGGCCTGATCGGCATTCTGCGGACGCACGGCCTGGCCGTAAACGTCAGCGATCAGTACCACATAACCCTTGGTCGCCACCGATTTGGCGATCTCTTCAGCGCCAGCGCTGACACCCATCCAGTTCGGCGCCATCAACAGGCCCGGGCGTGCGCCTGTGTGCTCGGCGTCGAACGCCAGACGACCTTCATATGGCTGGCCGTCAATCTGATAGACCACGGAACGTACAGTGACTTGGCTCATTTCTGACTCCAGAGTGGTTGAACACCAGAATGAAAAAACCCGCCGAAGCGGGTTTTTCTAAAGCTTGATCAAGCAGACAGTTCGACCAGCAGCTTGTTCAGGCGGCTCACGTAAGCGGCCGGGTCTTTCAAGCTGTCGCCAGCCGCCAGGGCGGCCTGGTCGAAGAGGATGTGCGACAAGTCGCTGAAGCGATCGTCGCTGGCCTCGTTGTCGAGCTTCTCGATCAGCGGGTGGCTCGGGTTGAATTCGAAGATCGGCTTCGATTCCGGCACCTTCTGCCCGCTGGCCTCGAGGATCTGACGCATTTGCAGACCCAGGTCCTGCTCACCGATGGCCAGAATGGCCGGCGAGTCGGTCAGGCGATGGGAAACCCGGACTTCGGCAACGGAGTCGCCCAGTGCGGTTTTCAGACGCTCGACCAGACCTTCCTTCGACTTGGCGACTTCTTCTGCGGCCTTCTTGTCCTCTTCCGAGTCCAGGTTGCCCAGGTCCAGATCACCGCGCGCGACGTCGACAAAGTTCTTGCCGTCGAACTCGCTGAGGTAGCTCATCAGCCACTCGTCGATGCGGTCGGTCAACAGCAGCACTTCGATGCCTTTCTTGCGGAAGACTTCCAGGTGCGGGCTGTTCTTGACCTGCGCGTAGGTTTCGCCGGTGAGGTAGTAGATCTTGTCCTGACCTTCCTTGGCACGCGCCAGGTACTCGGCCAGACCGACGATCTGCTCGCCATCGGTGCCATTGGTCGATGCGAAACGCAGCAGACCGGCAATTTTTTCCTTGTTGGCGAAATCTTCTGCCGGGCCTTCTTTCATGACCTGACCGAAGTTTTTCCAGAAGCCCTTGTATTGCTCAGGCTCGTTCTTCGCCAGTTTTTCCAGCATGTCCAGCACGCGCTTGGTCAGCGCCGACTTCATCGAGTCGATGATCGGGTCTTTCTGCAGGATTTCCCGCGACACGTTCAGCGACAGGTCGTTGGAGTCGACCACACCCTTGATGAAGCGCAGGTACAGCGGCAGGAACGACTCGGCCTGATCCATTACGAACACGCGCTGTACGTACAGCTTCAGGCCTTTCGGCGCTTCACGCTGGTACAGATCGAACGGTGCGCGGGCCGGCACGTACAGCAGCGAGCTGTATTCGAGCTTGCCTTCGACCTTGTTGTGGCTCCACGACAGCGGATTTTCGAAGTCGTGGGCGATGTGTTTGTAGAACTCCTGGTATTCCTCATCCTTCACTTCAGTGCGAGGACGGGTCCACAGGGCGCTGGCGCGGTTGACGGTTTCCCATTCGGCTTCAGGCTTTTCTTCGCCTTCGGCAGCGGCCACTTCTTTCGGCAGCTCGATCGGCAGCGCGATGTGGTCGGAGTATTTCTTGATGATGTTGCGCAGACGCCAGCCATCGGCGAATTCGTCTTCACCTTTTTTCAGATGCAGGACGATGCGGGTGCCGCGTTCTGGCTTGTCGATGGTGGCGACTTCGAATTCGCCCTCGCCTTTCGACGACCAATGCACGCCTTCGCTGGCAGCGGTGCCGGCGCGACGGCTGTACACGTCAACCTGGTCGGCAACGATGAATGCGGAGTAGAAACCCACACCGAACTGACCGATCAGGTGCGAATCCTTCTTCTGATCGCCGGACAGGTTTTTCATGAAATCGGCAGTGCCGGATTTGGCGATGGTTCCCAGGTGGGTAATCACATCGTCGCGGTTCATGCCGATGCCGTTGTCTTCGAGGGTGACGGTCTTGGCGTCCTTGTCGAAGCTCACACGGATTTTCAGTTCAGCGCCATCTTCGAGCAACTCTGGCTTGGCCAGGGCTTCGAAGCGCAATTTGTCGACGGCGTCAGAGGCGTTCGAGATCAATTCGCGAAGGAAGATTTCCTTGTTGGAATACAGCGAATGGATCATGAGGTGCAGCAGTTGCTTCACCTCGGTCTGGAAGCCCAGGGTTTCCTTTTGAGTTTCCACACTCATGGTCATCAAACTCCAATCAGATGGCATTGGCCGCGACCTTGCTGGTCGGCGGCGGGTTGATCTGTGAATTGGGGGCGTGCTTCAGGATTTCAAGGGCTCATCGATTTTGAAATGCGCGCGGGCAGTGGCAATCGGTTCGCTCTCAGTGCTTTGCCAGGCCGTGACCGCGACGTTGGCCACCCGCCGGCCCTGACGGCAGACCTGACACCGGGCCCAGGTATCGCGAAACTGCCCGGCTCGCAGGTAATCAAGGGAGAAATCGATAATCTTCGGCACACCGGGCGCACCGGTGAAAATCAACAGATGCAGGGCCGCAGACAGCTCCATGAACCCGGCGATCACCCCGCCGTGAATCGCCGGCAATAAAGGGTTACCAATGTTGTCCTTGTTTGCCGGCAGCTTGAACAGCAAGTCGTCACCGACCCGCGAACACTCGACGCCGATGAGTCCGGCGTAGGGGATCAGTTTCAGCAGCGGCGCGTAGTCCCCCTTCTCGTGGGCGCCTTGCAGTTGCTGCTTGAAATCATCGCTCATGGGTTTTCTCCCTTGATCGCGCCACCAAAGCCTTTGGTGCCTTTAAGCCCCTTGCCCATGCGCATGAAGGTGCCGACAACGTGGGCAATCGGTTGCTCGGGATCGTCCTGATAAGCGAAGCCGCGGGCGAAGATCACATCGGTGGTGACTCGATAACATTGGGCGAAGCCATACACGTCTTTATTCGGCTCGGCGGCGTGCATGTAGTCGATGCGCAGATCGAGGGTCGGGCAGACTTCGAATTCCGGCAGGACGCACAGCGTCGACATTCCGCACGCAGTGTCCATCAGCGACGTGATCGCCCCGCCATGGACTACGCCGGTCAGCGGATTGCCGACGATTTGTGCACTGTACGGCAGCACCACCGTCAGGCCTTCGCCACTTGCGCTATGCATCTTCAATCCCAGCACCTGACAGTGGCGCAAGGCCGAGAGAAACCGTGTCGCACGCTCAAAAACGGGGCTTTCGGCCATTTGATAATTACTCTTGTTAATCACTGTTCGCCGTAGTGGAAAGAACAGCAAAAGTTCCATTGCAAAACAAACTTATATATCTGAAAGAAATGAGGAACTTAACCCAAGGGCCTGAGCTCTTAAGGCCAGTAGTTATTTTCCATAAGGAGAAACACCCCATGCGTAAGACTTTAGCTATTGCCTTGATGTTGACCGCTTCCCTCGGTCTCGCTGCCTGCGATAAAAAATCCGAGGACAAAGCTCAAGATGCCAACCAACATGCTGAACAAGCTCAGCAAAAAATGAACGAAGCTCAGGATAAAGTGAACGACGCGGCGAAAGAAAACGCCGAAGCCGCCAAAGATCAGGCCGAATCGAACGCTGCAGCGCAAGAAGAAGCTGCCAAGAAGCAATAAGCTGCTTCTCGATAGCAAAAAAGAAAACCCGCCAAGTGCGGGTTTTCTTTTGCCTGTGATTTTTTGCCAATGCCGTCTTAGAGCAAGACGGTTCTAAAAGTCGGACTAATCATCAGCAACAATGAACACACTAAGCCGACCAGCCAGACCAGACTGCGCAGCGTAGGAATATCCGCCAGGTAGAACCACAGATAGAGAATTCGCGAGATCACGAAGATGATCGCCAATGCATCGATCAGCCATCCCGCCGTCTGCGTGGTATGCGCCATCAGCACGCCAACGGCAAACAGGATGAACGCTTCGATGCTGTTCTGATGTGCCGCCAGCGCACGGGCCCCGTAACCGGTGAGTTGCGCCTGTTGCTGACGTGGCAGGTGGTTGTTGTAACCGCCCTGTTCTTTCATGGCCTTGCCGACCGGCATACGCGCCACGTAGATCAACAATGCACTGATAAACACACACCAGAACGGAATACTCATCAAGCAGCCTCTTTGTTCGCTTCGGGCAATGGCGCCTCTGTAGGGGTATAGACCATTACATCGAGTACGTCGGAATGAAACTCGCGGCGATACAACACCAGCACCACGCCTGCACTCATCAACATGAACAGCCACGGGCTGACGAACCACGCCAGCATGCTCATTCCGAAGTAGTAGGAACGCAGACCAAAGTTGAACTGGTTGGCGGCCATCGAGATCACCCGCGCCGCCCGCGATGCAAATGCCTTGCGCTCCTGCTCCGACACTTGCCGCTCACCGATCATCGGGGCCGAGCCGACCAGAATGGCGGCGAAGTTGTACTGACGCATGCACCAGCTGAAGGTGAAGAAGGCATAGACGAACACCAGTGCCAGGCACAGCAATTTGATCTCCGACATGCCCTGCGAGGCCTGTTGCACCATCGGAATATCCGCCAGCAGCGACACCGCGCGCTCGGAAGCGCCGAGCACGGTCAGAATGCCCGCCAGGATAATCAGCGTACTGGAGGCAAAGAACGAGGCGTTGCGCTCCAGGTTACCGATCACACTGGCGTCGGCGATACGGTTGTCACGCAGCAGCATGCGGCGCATCCAGTCTTCGCGGTACAGGTGCAGCACGCTGGCCAGGCACGCGGTATCACGACCTTTCCAGGTGGCATAACGGGTGTAGCCGGCCCAGCAGATGACAAACCAGAGCGCGGCCAGCAGGTGGATCAGGTTGGCTTGGATGAACGACATGCAATTCCCTGTGATGAAGATTTCGGCTCCCCTTCGACGTTAGTCGAGGGAAAAAGACACTGCCTGAAGCCCATAAAAAATGCCCCGTATCGATTGATACGGGGCATTTCTGTTTAATCGCTCGGCGACCGCTTGTGGCGGCCCGGCAATCTTAGGCGAGTGCTTCGGCGCGCTTGCCCAGCAGGCGGTCGCACACCACGGCAACTGCCAGGGTCATCACGCACGGCACCAGCCACGCCAGACCTTGCTCGCTCAGCGGCAGGTGGGCCAGTTGCGATGGCATCCAGTCCGCCAGACCGGCGCCTTTCAACGCATCGATGGTGCCGAACACGAACGACACCAGCATCACCGGGCCCATGATGCGGCTCTGCTCATGCCAGAACGCAGCGCAGAAACTCAGGGCCACCAGCACGATGCACGGCGGGTAGATCGCGGTCAGTACCGGGATCGAGAACGCGATCAGCTTGGTCAGACCCAGGTTGGACACCAGCAGCGAGAACGCCGCGAGGATGATTACCAGGGTCTTGTACGACAGCGGCAGTACGCGGCTGAAGTATTCGGCACAGGCGCAGGTCAGGCCAACCGCGGTCACCAGGCACGCCAGGGAAATCAGCACGGCGAGGAAGCCACTGCCCAGCGAACCGAAGGTGTGTTGCACATACGCATGCAGCACCGCGGCGCCGTTGGTCGCGCCCGCCGCCACTTCATGGCTGCCGGAACCCAGACGAAACAGGCTGACATACACCAGCGCCAGACCGACACCGGCAATCAGCCCGGCAATGATCGCGTAACGGGTGATCAGCACCGGCGATTCGACGCCACGGGAGCGGATCGCGTTGACGATGACGATGCCGAACACCAGCGCGCCGAGGGTATCCATGGTCAGGTAACCATTGATGAACCCTTGGGAGAAAGGTGCCGCAACGTATTCCGGAGTCGCCACGCCGATGTCACCGGCAGGCAGTGCGAACGCAGCGATGCCGAGGACGGCCAGGGCGATGATCTTCAGCGGCGCGAGGAAGCGACCGACGGTATCCAGCAGACGTCCAGGGTAGAGCGAAATGAAGAACACCAGCAGGAAGTACACCGAACTGTAGAGGAACAGCGCCAGTGGGCTCTCTCCGGTCAGCGGCGCCAGGCCTACTTCAAAGGAAACGGTCGCGGTACGCGGGGTGGCGAACAACGGGCCGACCGCCAGATAGCAAGCGGCTGCCAGTACGCCGCCGGCGATCTTGCCGATCGGGCTGCTCAGAGCGTCCATTGCGCCACCGACCTTGGCCAGTGCGACCACGGTGACCACGGGCAAACCGACCGCCGTGATCAGGAAGCCCAGCGCCGCTATCCAGACGTTGGGCCCGGACTGCAAACCGACGATAGGCGGGAAAATGATGTTGCCGGCCCCGACGAACAGGGCGAATGTCATAAAGCCAAGTGCCAGGATGTCCTGACCTTTCAAAACTTTCATTAAGGAAATACCACACTACTGAATCGGAATTTAGAGGGGGATTTCCCTGTGGGGTTAGGGAAATGCTGTCAATCCGTATAGGACTGACCCGTTTAGCGCGTTGCATGCCTTGTGGGCGGCAGACGCAAAAATGGCTGCTAGCCTAACGAATTTGCCTGACAAACGCACTGTTAGAGGGCGAACTATCCGATACGCGACGTTTCCGTGTCGCGTTTTTGCATGTTATTGGGTGAGTGCTTATAAATTGCCATCGCCTACCCGAACGCCAGAAACGACAAAGGCCACCCGAGGGTGGCCTTTGTTGCTGGAGCAGAGGAGTCAGCCGAAGCTTACTTCTTCACTTCCCAGCCAGTCAGCTCGGCCAGGGCCTTGCCGATGTCTGCCAGCGAACGCACGGTTTTCACGCCAGCGTCTTGCAGAGCAGCGAATTTCTCGTCTGCAGTGCCTTTGCCGCCGGAGATGATTGCGCCAGCATGGCCCATGCGCTTGCCCGGAGGAGCAGTCACACCAGCAATGTAGGAAACAACCGGCTTGGTCACGTTGGCCTTGATGTAGGCAGCCGCTTCTTCTTCAGCAGAACCGCCGATCTCGCCGATCATTACGATCGCTTCGGTCTTCGGGTCTTCCTGGAACAGCTTCAGGATGTCGATGAAGTTCGAACCCGGAATCGGGTCACCACCGATGCCGACGCAAGTCGACTGACCGAAACCGGCGTCAGTAGTCTGCTTGACAGCTTCGTAGGTCAGGGTGCCGGAACGGGAAACGATACCGACCTTGCCTGGCAAGTGAATGTGACCGGGCATGATGCCGATCTTGCATTCGCCAGGAGTGATCACGCCTGGGCAGTTAGGGCCGATCAGGGTAACACCCAGCTCGTCGCACTTAACTTTGGCGTCCAGCATGTCCAGGGTAGGAATGCCTTCGGTGATGCAGACGATCAGCTTGATGCCGCCGAACGCCGCTTCCAGGATCGAGTCCTTGCAGAAAGGAGCCGGAACGTAGATCACGCTGGCGGTAGCGCCAGTGGCTTCTACAGCTTCTTTCACGGTGTTGAACACAGGCAGGTTCAGGTGAGTGGTGCCACCTTTGCCTGGCGTCACGCCGCCAACCATTTTGGTGCCGTAGGCAATGGCTTGTTCGGAGTGGAAAGTACCCTGCGCACCGGTGAAGCCCTGGCAGATTACTTTGGTGTCTTTATTGATCAGGACGCTCATTACTTGCCCTCCGCAGCTTTAACGACTTGTTGAGCAGCGTCGGTCAGGCTGGTAGCAGCGATGATGTTCAAACCGCTTTCTGCCAGTACTTTAGCGCCCAGTTCAGCGTTGTTGCCTTCAAGACGAACAACAACCGGGATTTTCACGCCGACTTCTTTCACTGCACCGATGATGCCTTCGGCAATCATGTCGCAACGAACGATGCCGCCGAAGATGTTAACCAGTACTGCAGCGACATTGCTGTCGGACAGAATGATTTTGAAAGCTTCGGTTACGCGTTCTTTGGTAGCACCACCACCTACGTCGAGGAAGTTGGCTGGCTTGCCGCCGTGCAGGTTGACGATGTCCATGGTACCCATGGCCAGGCCGGCACCGTTCACCATGCAGCCGATGTTGCCTTCCAGCGCTACGTAGTTCAGTTCGAACTTGGCAGCGTGCGCTTCGCGCGGATCGTCCTGCGACGGATCGTGGAAAGTCTTCAGCTTGGGCTGACGGTACATTGCGTTGGCGTCGATGTTGATCTTGGCGTCCAGGCAGTGCAGATCACCGTCAGCCTTGATCACCAGCGGGTTCACTTCCAGCAGAGCCAGGTCGTGATCCTTGAACAGCTTGGCCAGACCTACGAAGATCTTGGCGAACTGAGCAACCTGCTTGCCTTCCAGACCCAGCTGGAATGCCAGCTCGCGACCCTGGAATGGCTGAGCGCCAACCAGTGGATCGATAGTGGCTTTCAGAATTTTTTCTGGAGTGTCGTGAGCGATTTTCTCGATGTCCACGCCACCTTCGGTGGAAGCCATGAACACGATGCGACGGCTCGAACGGTCAACGACAGCGCCCAGGTACAGCTCTTTAGCGATATCAGTGCACGATTCAACCAGGATCTTGGTGACTGGCTGGCCGTTGGCGTCAGTCTGGTAAGTCACCAGACGCTTGCCCAGCCACTGCTGTGCGAAGGCTTTGGCGTCTTCTTTGCTGCGAACCAGCTTGACGCCGCCCGCTTTACCGCGACCACCGGCGTGAACCTGGGCTTTGACAACCCACTCGTTGCCGCCGATTTTGTCGCAAGCTTCTGCTGCTGCTTCCGGGGTGTCTACTGCGAAACCAGTGGAAACTGGCAGGCCGTATTCAGCGAACAGCTGCTTACCCTGATACTCGTGAAGATTCATGCTTTTTACCGTCTTCGTTAGGTACTGCGCATTCGGCGCTGCGCTCTTTATGAGTGCCGCGCCACCTGTGACTGCTGCTTGCGTAGCGTTTCCGGATACCCGGTGCAGCTACGCAAGGCTGCGTCCAGCGGACATTCCGCGGTGAGTCTTGCACGCAAGGCTCACGACGGGCCGTACCGCCGTGGTTTCTTATTGTGTGTCTTAACGCTTCTTGCGGTTGGCAATGTGGATGGCGCCGCCATTCACTGCCAAAGCTGCTTCGTGCAAGGCTTCAGACAGGGTCGGATGGGAGAAAACCATCATGCCCAGGTCTTCAGCGCTGGTGCCGAATTCCATACCGATCGCGCCCTGCTGAACCAGTTCTGCAGCGCTCGGGCCAATCACGTGCACGCCCAATACGCGGTCAGTCTTGGCATCGGCGATAACCTTGACGAAACCACCGGTATCGTTGGCGGCCATGGCACGGCCGGATGCTGCGAACGGGAAGGTGCCGACGTTAACTTCAACGCCTTCAGCTTTCAAGGCCTGCTCGGTTTTACCGACCCATGCGATTTCCGGGTGAGTATAAATAACCGAAGGGATCAGGTCATAGTTCATCTGGGCCTTGTGGCCCTTGATGCGCTCGACAACCATGATGCCCTCTTCCGAGGCCTTGTGCGCCAGCATCATGCCGCGAACCACGTCACCGATGGCGTAAACGCCCGGTACGGTGGTAGCGCAGTGATCGTCAACGTGCACGAAACCGCGCTCGTCCAAGGTCACACCGCTGTCGGCAGCCAGCAGATCAGTGGTCACCGGACGACGACCGACGGCTACGATCAGCTTGTCGAAAGTGATGGTCTGTTCGCCGTTGGCATCGGTGTAGTTCACAACGACTTCGTCGCCGTTCACTTTGGAACCGGTCACGCGAGCGCCCAGCTTGATGTCCAGACCCTGTTTGGTCAGGGTTTTCAGCGCTTCCTTGGAAACAGCGGTGTCCGCTGCCATCAGGAAGGTGTCCAGCGCTTCCAGGACAGTCACTTCTGCACCCAGACGCGACCAGACCGAACCCAGTTCCAGACCGATCACGCCAGCGCCGATTACGCCCAGACGCTTCGGTACGGTTTGGAATTCCAGAGCGCCAGTCGAATCAACGATGACTTTCTGATCGACCGGAGCCGGTGGAATGTCGATCGGACGCGAACCTGGAGCCAGGATGACGTTTTCGGCTTCAATGACTTCAACCGAGCCGTCCGGCTTGGTGACTTCGACTTTCTTGCCAGCCAGCAGCTTGCCGTGGCCCTGGATCGAAGTAACGCCGTTGGCCTTGAACAGGGTGGCAACGCCGCCGGTCAGGTTCTTGACGATGCCGGCCTTGCGGCCAACCATCGCAGCGACGTCCATTTTGACTTCGCCGGTCGAGATACCGTGGACGTTGAAGCTTTCTTTCGCTTCCTTGTATTTCCAGGAGCTGTCCAGCAGCGCCTTGGAAGGAATGCAGCCTACGTTCAGGCAGGTGCCGCCCAGGGCTTGCTTGCCTTCAGCATCGGTGTACTTCTCGATGCAGGCAGTGCTCAGGCCGAGTTGCGCGGCCTTGATAGCTGCCACGTAGCCGCCAGGGCCAGCACCGATCACTACTACGTCAAATTTCTGCGACATTCAAAAAATCCTCTTTAGCGAAAAGCTTCAAGCCGCGCGCTGCAAGCCAGGCTGCGTTTTCCCGCAGCTTGAAGCTTGCAGCGCGCGACTGCTTCTATCAGATATCCAGCAACAGACGAGCCGGATCTTCCAGCAGGTTCTTGATGGTCACCAGGAAGGTTACAGCTTCTTTGCCATCGATCAGACGGTGATCGTAGGACAGTGCCAGGTACATCATCGGACGGATCACGACCTGACCGTTGATGGCCATCGGACGCTGGATGATGTTGTGCATGCCCAGAATCGCTGCCTGCGGTGGGTTGACGATCGGGGTCGACATCATCGAACCGAAGGTACCACCGTTGGTGATGGTGAAAGTACCGCCGGTCATTTCGTCCATCGACAGTTTGCCGTCACGGGCTTTCTTGCCGAAGGTGGCGATGCCGCCTTCGATTTCAGCCAGGCTCATGTGTTCGGCGTTACGCAGAACCGGAACTACCAGGCCACGGTCGCTGGAAACAGCAACGCCGATGTCGGCATAACCGTGGTAAACGATGTCGTTGCCATCGATCGAGGCGTTGACCGCCGGGAAGCGCTTCAGCGCTTCGGTGGCAGCCTTCACGAAGAACGACATGAAGCCCAGGCGTACGCCGTTGTGGGACTTCTCGAACAGGTCCTTGTACTTCGAACGCAGGGCCATGACTTCGGTCATGTCGACTTCGTTGAAAGTGGTCAGCATCGCCATGTTCGATTGAGCTTCAACCAGACGCTTGGCAACGGTGGCACGCACGCGGGTCATCGGAACGCGCTTCTCGATGCGGTCGCCAGCGGCGAACACAGGAGCGGCGGCGGCCGGAGCAGCAGCCTTGGCAGGCGCGGCAGCCGGAGCGGCTTTCTTGGCAGCAACGGCTGCAACCACGTCTTCCTTGGTCACGCGACCGCCCTTGCCGGTGCCGGCAACGGAAGCGATGTTGATGCCGTTCTCTTCAGCCAGCTTGCGCGCGGCAGGAGCAGCGATCGGGTCGTCTTCGCCATCGGCGGCCGGAGCAGCGGTAGCGGCAGCAGCGGCCGGAGCAGCAGCGGCAGCCGGAGCGGCGGCAGCAGCGCCGCCTTCAACGATGGAGCCCAGAACTTCGTCGGACAGGACGGTTTCGCCCTCGCCCTTGACGATTGCGCCCAGCACGCCGTCGGCGGTAGCCAGCACTTCCAGTACGACTTTGTCGGTTTCGATGTCGACGATCAGTTCGTCACGCTTGACGGCGTCGCCCGGTTGTTTGTGCCAGGTGGCAACGGTGCCATCGGCAACCGATTCCGGGAAAGTGGGGGCTTTGATCTCGATAGCCATTATCTGTGGTTCCTTAAATTCGGTTTCAGGTGCGCGAAGGCGTTAAACGGTAAACGCGTCTTGCAGCAGTTGTTCCTGCTGCTCGGCGTGCATCGATGCGTAACCACATGCTGGTGCAGCAGAAGCCTCACGGCCCGCGTACTCGAGGACGAGAGATTTGTTGAGGTTGCTGATGCTGCGACGCAGGTGGTGCTGACTGCAGTACCAGGCGCCCTGGTTCATCGGCTCTTCCTGACACCACACGGCCGCTTTGGCATTGGTGTAAGGAGCCAGGACTTCTTTCAAGTCGTCCTCAGGGAACGGATACAGCTGCTCGATACGCACGATGGCGATATCTTCGCGGCCTTCGGCACGACGTTTTTCCAGCAGGTCGTAGTAGACCTTGCCGCTGCACAGAACAACGCGCTCGACCTTTTTCGGGTCCAGGGCATCGATTTCCGGGATAACGGTCTGGAACGAACCTTCGGCCAGATCTTCCAGGGTCGAGATGGCCAGTTTGTGGCGCAGCAGCGACTTTGGAGTCAGAACGACCAATGGCTTGCGCAGCGGGCGAATCACCTGACGACGCAGCAAGTGGTAGATCTGGGCCGGGGTGGTCGGCATGCACACCTGAATGTTGTGCTCGGCGCACAACTGCAGGTAACGCTCAAGACGCGCCGAGCTGTGCTCAGGGCCCTGACCTTCATAACCGTGTGGCAGCAACATGGTCAGACCGCAGAGACGGCCCCACTTGTGTTCACCGCTGGTGATGAACTGGTCGATCACGACCTGCGCACCGTTGGCGAAGTCGCCGAACTGGGCTTCCCAGATCACCAGCGCGTTCGGCGTGGTGGTCGAGTAACCGTATTCGAACGCCAGTACGGCTTCTTCCGACAGGAACGAGTCGTACAG
This sequence comes from Pseudomonas sp. B26(2017), assembly GCF_002113045.1. NCBI lineage: Bacteria > Pseudomonadati > Pseudomonadota > Gammaproteobacteria > Pseudomonadales > Pseudomonadaceae > Pseudomonas > Pseudomonas sp. B26(2017). The sequence continues at coordinate 63,876 of NZ_NEJJ01000012.1, forward strand.
TTCGAAACGCGGTTGACCTTCGAACAGATGCTTCAACGGCACGTAGGTACCGGCATCTTTCTGGTTGTGCAGCACAGCGTGACGGTGCGAGAACGTACCGCGGCCGATGTCCTGACCGGTCATGCGGATCGGGTGACCTTCGAACGCCAGGGTCGCGTACGCCATGGTTTCGGCATAACCCCAGTTGATCGGCAGGCCGCCGGCTTGCATCTTCTGACGGTCTTCGTAGATCTTCGCGACCTGACGCTGAACCACGAAGCCTTCCGGAATTTCCAGCAGCTTGGCGGACAGTTCCTGCAGGGTCTTCAGATCGAAGCGTGTGTCGTGACGCGCAGTCCAGGTGTGGCCCAGATACGGACGCCAGTCCACGAACAGCTCTTTGTTCGGCTCCTTGACCAGCGACTTCACCACGTGCAGACCGTTGTCCAGCGCGTTGCGGTATTCGTCGACTTTCGCCTGAACACGCTCTGCATCCAATACACCGGCCTGGGTCAGACGATCAGCGTACAGCTCACGGGTGGTGCGCTGCTTGGTGATCTGCTGATACATCAGAGGCTGGGTGCCGCTTGGCTCGTCGGCCTCGTTGTGGCCGCGACGACGGTAGCAGACCAGGTCGATCACCACGTCACGCTTGAACTGCATGCGGTAGTCGATGGCCAGCTGGGTCACGAACAATACGGCTTCCGGATCATCACCATTCACATGGAGGATCGGCGCCTGGATCATTTTCGCAACGTCGGTCGCGTACTCGGTGGAGCGCGAGTCCAGCGGGTTGCTGATGGTGAAACCAACCTGGTTGTTGATCACGATGTGCACGGTACCGCCGGTCTTGAAACCGCGGGTCTGCGACATCTGGAAGGTTTCCATCACCACGCCCTGACCGGCGAATGCCGCGTCACCGTGGATGGAGATCGGCAGAACCTTCTCACCGGTAGGGTCGTTGCGACGATCCTGACGGGCGCGAACCGAACCCTCGACCACCGGGGAAACGATTTCCAGGTGGGACGGGTTGAACGCCATGGCCAGGTGAACTTCACCGCCGGTGGTCATTACGTTGGACGAGAAGCCCTGGTGGTATTTAACGTCACCGGAACCCAGCTCGACCTTCTTCTTGCCTTCGAACTCATCGAACAGCTCGCGCGGGTTCTTGCCGAAGGTGTTGACCAGTACGTTCAGACGGCCACGGTGGGCCATGCCGATGACGACTTCCTTGGTGCCGTAGGAACCGGAACGCTGGATCAGTTCGTCGAGCATCGGAATCAGGCTTTCGCCGCCTTCCAGACCGAAACGCTTGGTGCCCGGGTATTTGGTACCCAGGTATTTTTCCAGACCTTCACCGGCCGTCACACGCTCGAGCAGGTGGCTCTTGATGTCGGCGGAGTATTCCGGACGGCCACGTACGCTTTCCAGACGCTGCTGGAACCACTGGCGCTGCTCGGAATCGGTGATGTGCGTAAATTCAGCGCCGATGGTGCGGCAATATGTCTGCTGCAACGCTTCGTGAATTTCGCGTAGGCTCGCTTCCTCTTTGCCGATGAACAGGTCGCCGGCACGGAAGGTCGTATCAAGATCGGCATTGGTCAAGCCGTAGTGATTGATCGACAGGTCTGCAGGTGCAGGACGCTGCCACAGCCCCAGCGGGTCAAGCTGGGCTGCCTGGTGGCCACGCATACGGTAGGCCTGGATCAATCGCAGCACTTCAACTTGCTTCTTCTCGTGCTCAGTGCTCACGCTACCGGCGGAAACCGGCTGGGCGCGGCGCTGGTTCTTTGCCAGCAGCACGAAATGATCGCGAATCGTGGAGTGCGAAACATCGGTGGAGGAGTTGCCGTCGGCAGGCAACTTCTGGAAGTAGTTGCGCCACTCTTCTGGCACAGCGTTAGGGTCGTGCAGGTAGAGCTCATAAAGCTCTTCCACATAGGCAGCGTTACCTCCGGAAAGGTAGGCGCTGTTCCACATGCGCTGCATCACGCTTTCTTGCATGCTTGGTCACCCTCGGTTAGGGGAACACCACCGGTGTCGACACCGAGCAAGCTTGCAGAAGTCCGAATGCAGCGACCAAAACAAGCCACTTAGGATCACACTGATAGTCCGGGTACCAGCCCGGATGCCCCTGCTTGTCTCATTTCTTCAAAATAAGAGCCGCAGCTTATGGCTGCTGCTCTGGTTATAGCCATGGCGCGGGTTGAAGCCCGCGCCTAAGCCTTCTTCGGGTACAGCGGTTACAGCAGCTGAATCACACGCCGCTCGAAAGCAACATGTTACGGATGTGACCGATGGCCTTAGTCGGGTTCAGGCCTTTCGGACATACGTTGACGCAGTTCATGATGCCCCGGCAGCGGAAGACGCTGAACGGGTCATCGAGGGACGCCAGACGCTCGGACGTCTTGGTGTCACGGCTGTCTGCCAGGAAGCGGTACGCTTGCAGCAGGGCAGCCGGACCCAGGAACTTGTCCGGGTTCCACCAGAAGGACGGGCAAGAGGTCGAGCAGCAAGCGCACAGGATGCACTCGTACAGACCGTCGAGCTTTTCACGCTCTTCAGGGGACTGCAGACGCTCGATGGCCGGAGCCGGCGTGTCGTTCTGCAGGAATGGCTTAACCTTCTCGTATTGCTTGTAGAAGATGCTCATATCGACAACCAGGTCACGGATAACCGGCAAACCTGGCAGCGGACGAATGACCAGCTTGTTACCTTTCACGACAGCGGACAGCGGCGTGATGCACGCCAGGCCGTTCTTGCCGTTGATGTTCATGCCGTCGGAGCCGCAGACGCCTTCACGGCAGGAGCGACGATAGGAGAAACCTTCGTCCTGTTCCTTGATGAGGGCCAGCACGTCCAGCACCATCAGGTCTTTACCACCGGTATCGACCTGGAATTCCTGCATGAACGGCGCAGCGTCCTGATCAGGGTTGTAACGATAAACACTGACTTTCAACATGGCGGTCACCCTTAATAAGTCCGGACTTTAGGTTCGAAAGTCGGAACAGTCTTCGGCGAGAAGTTCACGGCACGCTTGGCGACACGTTTCTCACCCGGGAAGTACAGGGTGTGGCACAGCCAGTTTTCGTCGTCACGGTCTTCGAAGTCTTCACGGGCGTGAGCACCACGGGACTCTTTACGTACTTCGGCAGCGATGGCGGTAGCTTCAGCCACTTCCAGCAGGTTTTGCAGTTCCAGCGCTTCGATACGCGCAGTGTTGAACGCCTGCGACTTATCGTTGATCTTCACGTTGGCAATGCGCTTGCGCAAATCTGCCAGCTGGGCAATACCCTTCTGCATGTATTCGCCGGTACGGAATACACCGAAGTAGTTCTGCATGCAGCTTTGCAGCTCGCGACGCAGGGTGGCGACGTCTTCGCCGTCGGTACGGTTGTTCAGGGCGTTCAGACGCGCCAGGGCAGCTTCGATGTCGGCTTCGGTAGCGTCGTCATATTCGATGCCGTCGGTCAGCGCCTTCTCCAGGTGCAGGCCGGCAGCGCGGCCGAATACCACCAGGTCGAGCAGCGAGTTGCCGCCCAGACGGTTGGCACCGTGAACCGATACGCAAGCCACTTCACCGACTGCGAACAGACCAGGAATGATCTGATCCACGCCTTCGGCGTCCTGAGTGATCGCCTGGCCGTGAATGTTGGTGGCAACGCCGCCCATCATGTAGTGGCAAGTCGGAACAACCGGAACCGGAGCAACCACCGGATCAACGTGTGCGAAAGTCTTCGACAGTTCGCAGATGCCTGGCAGACGGCTGTGCAGCACTTCCTCGCCCAGGTGGTCGAGTTTGAGCATTACGTGGTCGCCATTCGGACCGCAACCATTGCCGGCGATGATTTCTTTAACCATCGAACGGGCAACCACGTCACGACCGGCAAGGTCTTTGGCGTTCGGAGCATAACGCTCCATGAAACGCTCGCCGTGCTTGTTGATCAGGTAACCACCTTCACCACGGCAACCTTCGGTAACCAGTACACCGGCGCCGGCGATGCCGGTCGGGTGGAACTGCCACATTTCGATGTCTTGTACCGGCACGCCGGCACGCAGAGCCATGCCGACGCCGTCACCGGTGTTGATCAGGGCGTTGGTGGTGGAGGCATAGATACGACCTGCACCGCCGGTAGCCAGTACGGTGGCTTTGGCGCGGATGTAGGTGGTTTCGCCGGTTTCGATGCAGATTGCGATCACACCGACGAATTCGCCTTCCTGGTTTTTCACCAGGTCGACTGCGTAGTACTCGTTCAGGAACGTGGTACCGGCTTTCAGGTTGCCCTGATAAAGAGTGTGCAGCAGCGCGTGACCGGTACGGTCGGAAGCGGCGCAGGTACGGGCAGCCTGCCCGCCCTTGCCGTAATCCTTCGACTGACCGCCGAATGGACGCTGGTAGATACGGCCGGTTTCGGTACGCGAGAACGGCAGACCCATGTGGTCCAGCTCGAAAACGGCAGCCGGGCCTTCCTGACACATGTATTCGATAGCGTCCTGGTCACCGATGTAGTCGGAACCCTTGACGGTATCGTACATGTGCCAGCGCCAGTCATCGTTCGGGTCGGCCGATGCGATGGCGCAGGTGATGCCGCCCTGTGCGGACACAGTGTGCGAGCGGGTCGGGAAAACCTTGGTGATCACGGCAGTCTTGTGACCACCCTGTGCCAGTTGCAGCGCAGCGCGCATGCCGGCACCGCCGCCACCAATAATGATGGCGTCGAAAGAAATCGTTGGAATGTTAGCCATGAATCAGATACCCCAGAGAATCTGCACACCCCAGACGAAGTAAGCGAACATCGCGACGCCGCATACTGCCTGGAAAAGGAAACGTACTGCAGTCGCGGACTTGCCCAGCGCCATTGGCGTCAGGTAGTCGGTCGCGATGGTCCACATGCCGACCCAGGCGTGAGCGCCCAGGGCAACCAGTGCCAGCAGACTGAAGATACGCATTCCGTTGTGGGCGAACAGGCCGTGCCATTGGTCGTAGCCAATGCCCGGGTTCGCGGCGAGGTAGCCGATCAGGAAAATGAAATAAGCCGCGAGAACGACCGCAGACACACGTTGTGCCATCCAGTCATAGAGGCCCGAACGCGAAAGGTTTGTAACGCTGGTTACCATATCCAAACTCCTGCCAGAACGATCAGCACCACGGAAACGGCGATGATCAGTTTCGAGCCCAGGCGGCCGCCTTCCAGCGTCTCACCGATGCCCATGTCCATGATCAAGTGGCGCACACCGGCAACCAGGTGATACAGAAGAGCGGACAGGAGGCCCCATGCTACGAACTTGGCCAGCGGGCTGGTCAAGCATGCCTTCACCTCGACATAACCTTCCTCGGAACCCAGGGATTTGCCCAATGCATAAAGCATGATGCCGAGGCCCAGGAAGAGGATGATGCCGGAAACACGGTGAAGAAACGACGTAACGCCGGTGATGGGGAGTTTGATGGTCCTTAGGTCTAGGTTTACAGGTCGTTGGCTTTTCACGGCTTTTTTTTCACACTGAAGAGCCCCTAACAATCAGGGCAAAGTTGTTGGGGAGTGCACTGGTCAGGTAACCACCACCCAGGGATGCGACCCCCAATGAAAGCGAGCCCAAAAGCCCTTGGCGGTCGGTCGCCGAGTATAGACAGTTAGGCTACTAATGACAACGCAATCGCCTACCCCCAATAGCGGATTGCACAAGTCGTATAAAAGGCGTAAATGGCAGGCAATTTCGAGGAAAAAGTACGGTTAAAGCCTTCTGGAGCAAGACTTTAGGCAAATTGACATTCGAATTTATCTCACTATAGTGGTGCGGGCCCTGCGTGGGGGTCTGTCTGATGATTTCAAGCATAAATAGGAGGCCACATGGCTGACAAAAAAGCGCAGTTGATCATCGAGGGCGCAGCCCCCGTCGAGCTGCCCATTTTAACCGGCACCGTTGGTCCCGATGTTATCGATGTTCGGGGCCTGACGGCCACGGGCCGCTTCACTTTCGACCCCGGTTTCATGTCGACCGCTTCCTGCGAATCGAAGATCACCTATATCGACGGCGACAACGGCATCCTGCTGCACCGCGGCTACCCGATCGAACAGCTGGCTGAAAAGTCGGACTACCTGGAAACCTGCTACCTGCTGCTGAACGGCGAACTGCCAACTGCAGAGCAAAAGGCCCAGTTCGTCGGCACCGTAAAGAACCACACCATGGTTCACGAGCAGCTGAAAACCTTCTTCAACGGCTTCCGCCGTGACGCCCACCCGATGGCCGTCATGTGTGGTGTAGTCGGCGCCCTCTCGGCCTTCTACCACGACTCCCTCGACATCAATAACCCGCAGCATCGCGAAATCTCCGCGATCCGCCTGGTTGCCAAGATGCCGACCCTGGCCGCGATGGTTTACAAGTACTCCATGGGTCAACCCATGATGTACCCGCGCAACGACCTGTCGTACGCGGAAAACTTCCTGCACATGATGTTCAACACCCCGTGCGAGATCAAACCGATCAGCCCGGTACTCGCCAAGGCCATGGACCGGATCTTTATCCTCCACGCCGACCACGAGCAGAACGCATCGACCTCCACCGTGCGTCTGGCGGGCTCCTCGGGTGCCAACCCGTTCGCCTGTATCGCCGCCGGTATCGCCGCACTGTGGGGCCCTGCCCACGGCGGTGCGAACGAAGCCGTGCTGACCATGCTCGATGAAATCGGCGATGTTTCGAACATCGACAAGTTCATCGCCAAGGCCAAGGACAAGAACGATCCGTTCAAGCTGATGGGCTTCGGTCACCGCGTCTACAAGAACCGCGACCCTCGCGCGACTGTAATGAAGCAGACCTGCGACGAAGTGCTGAAGGAACTGGGCATCCAGAACGATCCGCAACTCGAACTGGCCATGCGCCTGGAAGAGATCGCGCTGACCGACCCGTACTTCATCGAGCGCTCGCTGTATCCGAACGTCGACTTCTACTCGGGGATCATCCTCAAGGCGATCGGCATTCCGACCAGCATGTTCACTGTGATTTTCGCCCTGGCACGTACTGTCGGCTGGATCTCGCACTGGAAGGAAATGCTCTCCAGCCCGTACAAGATCGGCCGTCCGCGCCAGCTTTACACTGGCTACGAGTCGCGGGACATCACCAAGCTGGAAGACCGCAAATAAGAGCTGTCTAGCGATAGCGTCTTAGCGCTGTACCGGGAACGGCCTCCATGAGAATGGGGGCCGTTTTTTGTTTGGGGCATTTCAGCGGCCTTTGGACCGACTGGTTTATTGTTGATTGGGTACATAGCCGTTTCTTCGGGTGCCACCGCTGGTGCCCATTACCGCAGCAACGGATATCCCACCCCAAAGAAAGTCCGATAACCGCCCACAAAAAATGCCCCAATCTCTCGACCAGGGCATTTTCATTCAACTCAAACTACACAAGATCCTCAGTGCGATACCGCCCCACTCGCCCCCAACCCGGTCTGCGAACGCACAAACTGCGGGAAGAACAGCGCCCGCTCGTTCTCGGCCTCAGCCGACTTGTCGGTGATCGAGAAGAACCAGATCCCGATGAACGCAATGATCATCGAAAACAGCGCCGGATACTCGTAAGGGAAAATCGCCTTCTCGTGATGCAGGATCTGCACCCAGATGGTCGGGCCAAGAATCATCAGCCCCACCGCGCTCACCAGCCCCAGCCAGCCACCAATCATGGCGCCACGAGTGGTCAGCTTCTTCCAGTACATCGAAAGCAGTAGCACCGGGAAGTTGCAGCTTGCCGCGATGGAGAACGCCAGACCGACCATGAACGCGATGTTCTGGCTTTCGAACAGGATGCCCAGGCCGATGGCCAGAACGCCCAGCGCGATGGTGGTGATCTTCGAAACGCGAATCTCATCCTTCTCGTTGGCCTTGCCCTTCTTGATCACGCTGGCGTACAGGTCGTGAGACACCGCCGAAGCACCGGCCAAAGTCAGGCCGGCCACCACCGCCAGGATGGTCGCGAACGCCACCGCCGAGATGAAGCCGAGGAACACGCTGCCGCCCACGGCGTTCGCCAGGTGCACTGCCGCCATGTTGTTGCCGCCGAGCAGAGCGCCCGCCGCATCTTTAAAGGCCGGGTTGGTGCTGACCAGAAGGATCGCACCGAAGCCGATGATGAAGGTCAGGATGTAGAAGTAGCCAATGAAACCGGTCGCGTACAGCACGCTTTTACGAGCTTCTTTCGCGTCGCTTACGGTGAAGAAGCGCATCAGGATGTGCGGCAGGCCGGCGGTACCGAACATCAGTGCCAGACCCAGGGAGAATGCCGAGATAGGGTCTTTTACCAGACCGCCCGGGCTCATGATCGCTTCGCCCTTGGCGTGAACCTTGATGGCTTCGGAGAACAGGGTGTTGAAGTCGAAGTTGACATGCTTCATCACCATCAGCGCCATGAACGAGGCACCGGACAGCAACAGCACAGCCTTGATGATCTGCACCCAGGTGGTTGCCAGCATGCCGCCGAACAGCACGTACAGGCACATCAGGATACCGACCAGAATCACCGCAACGTGGTAGTCGAGACCGAACAGCAGCTGGATCAGCTTGCCGGCACCGACCATTTGCGCGATCAGGTAGAACGCCACCACCACCAGCGAACCGCAGGCAGACAGGGTGCGGATCTGGGTTTGCCCGAGACGGTAGGACGCCACGTCGGCAAAGGTGTATTTACCCAGGTTACGCAGACGCTCGGCGATCAGGAACAGAATGATCGGCCAACCCACGAGGAAGCCGATCGAGTAGATCAGGCCGTCGTAGCCGGAGGTGAACACCAGCGCGGAAATACCCAGGAAGGACGCCGCCGACATGTAGTCACCGGCAATTGCCAGACCGTTCTGGAAACCGGTGATCTTGCCGCCCGCCGCATAGTAGTCGGCTGCCGAGTTGTTGCGTTTGGACGCCCAGTAAGTGATGCACAGGGTCGCACCAACGAACGCCACGAACATGACGATCGCGGAAACGTTGAGCGGTTGCTTGTGGACTTCGCCGGTCAGGGCGTCAGCGGCCCAGACGGCCGGAGCGAACGCTGCGATGCTCAAAAGAGCCAGTAGACGCCGGATCATTGCTGAGCCTCCTTGAGAATCGCGTTGTTCAGGTCGTCGAACTCGCCATTGGCGCGGCGCACGTAAATGCCGGTCAGGATGAAGGCCGAGACAATCAGTCCGACACCGATCGGGATGCCCCAGGTGATGGATGATTCGGCACTGATTTTCGTCCCGAGCACTTGCGGCCCGTACGCGATCAGAAGGATGAAGCCGGAGTAGAGCCCGAGCATGATCGCCGAGAGTATCCAGGCGAACCTTTCTCTTTTCTTGACCAGCTCCTTGAAGCGCGGGCTGTTCTGAATCGAGAGGTAAATGCTGTCGTTCATTGTTTTTATCCTCGCAGCACAGATTTTTATTTTTGGAACATATCCACTGTATGCGGCTGCGAGCCGGGTTCCAGACGACCTTAGTAGTAGAACGCCATGACGTTTTTGCCAATTTCCAGACCCGTCGAAAAAAGGCCAACGCTGCCTATTAATAGAGGACCAACAAAAAAGGCCGTCCGACTGATATGTCGGACAGCCCTGGGAAGCGCAGATTAGACGCTTCGGCTTAAATCACTTGGTCCAGTCGGCAACACGCTCAGGGTGCTTGGCCACCCAATCCTTGGCCGCTACGTCAGGTTTTGCACCGTCCTGAATCGCCAGCATGACTTCGCCGATTTCGTCTTTCGAAGCCCATTGGAAGTTTTTCAGGAACTTGGCCACTTCCGGCGCCTTGGTCGCCAGCTCCTTGCTGCCGATGCTGTTCACGGTTTCAGCCGCGCCATACACACCTTTCGGGTCGTCGAGGAAGCGCAGTTTCCACTTGGCGAACATCCAGTGCGGCACCCAGCCGGTGACGGCGATGGATTCGTTTTTCTTCTCGGCGCGGGTCAGCTCGGCAATCATGCCGGCGCCGGAACTGGCCTTGAGTTGATAGCCGGTCAGGTCGTAATCCTTGATCGCCTGATCAGTCTTGAGCATCACGCCTGAACCGGCGTCGATGCCGACGATACGTTTTTTGAAGGAGTCGTCGGTTTTCAGATCTTCGATGGTCTTGGCCTTGACGTACTCCGGCACGATCAGACCGATTTTCGCATCCTTGAAGTTCGGGCCGTAATCGACGACCTGATCCTTGTTCTTGGCCCAGTATTCGCCGTGGGTCACTGGCAGCCAGGCCGAGAGCATGGCGTCGAGTTTGCCGGTGGCGACACCCTGCCACATGATGCCGGTGGCGACGGCTTGCAGTTTCACGTCGTAGCCGAGCTTCTGCTTGATCACTTCGGCCGCCACGTGGGTGGTCGCGACACTGTCGGACCAACCGTCAACGTAACCGATGTTCAGGGTCTGTTTTTCAGCGCTGGCGAAAGTGGAGCCCATCGCAAGCACCAGAGCGGCACCTGCGCCTAAAAGTCGTCGCATCTTCATCGTTACTTCCCCGAAATGCTGCGCCCGACGGATGCCGGGCATCGTCAACGTATTGTTATGGTGCACAGCGCCCCCATCACGCCCGACCGCAAACTCGTTAGAACATCAGCGGAGTACTGATGGCTCCGATCATCAACCCGACGCCCGATAAGACCTGCTCTGTCAGCGACCTCAAGGCAACGAGAAACGACATCAGAAAGCCATTAACTGCATTCGGATATTTGGCGCCAGACAATCCGCCCGAACTTTGCATGTCAAAATCGTGCGGGCCACCAACCTGCTCATAAATGCAGGTAACATGCGTCGCTTTGCAGCCACTCGGCCTGACCATGTCCGCGACCTCCCGCTTCCCCTTTCTTCCTTATCTGCTCGCCTGCCTGCTCGGGCTGTTTGCCCTGTGCGGCTTCTGGTACGGACTCGGCAAACCGGTGATCCTGCCGGACGTCACCACCCCGACCCACAAGCTGCAATGCGCCTCCTACACCCCGTTCGACAAGGACCAGTCGCCGTTCGACGTCCCGTTCAAACTGCGCCCGGAGCGCATGGACGCCGACCTCGCCCTGCTCGCCACCCGCTTCGAATGCATTCGCACCTACTCGATGACCGGCCTCGAAGCGCTGCCGGATCTGGCGCGCAAGCATGGCCTGAAGTTGATGATCGGCGCGTGGGTCAACAGCAACCCGGTGGACACCGAGAAGGAAGTCGACCTACTGATTGCCTCGGCCAATGCCAACCCGGACGTGGTCAGCGCCGTGATCGTCGGTAACGAAGCCCTGCTGCGCAAGGAAGTGACCGGCGCGCAACTGGCGAAGCTGATCAACAAGGTCAAGAGCCACATCAAGCAACCAGTCACCTACGCGGATGTCTGGGAGTTCTGGCTCAAACACCCGGAAGTCGCGCCGGCGGTGGATTTTCTGACCATTCACTTGCTGCCGTACTGGGAAGACGATCCGTCGAACATTGACGTCGCGCTGCATCATGTAGCGCAAGTGCGCCAAGTATTCGGCAACAAGTTCGCGCCCAAGGACGTGATGATCGGCGAAACCGGCTGGCCGAGTGAAGGCCGCCAGCGTGAGACCGCACTGCCGAGCCGGGTCAACGAAGCCAGGTTCATACGTGGTTTTGTCACCCTCGCCGAACAGGAAGGCTGGCGGTACAACCTGATCGAAGCGTTCGACCAGCCGTGGAAGCGCGGCAGCGAGGGGGCGGTCGGCGGTTATTGGGGACTGTTCGATGCTGATCGCCAGGACAAAGGCGTGCTGGCCGGGCCGGTGTCGAACGTGCCGTACTGGTCGCAGTGGCTGGCGGTCGGCGGGCTGATTTTCCTCGGAACATTGCTGCTGGGTGGCCGGGTTCGCACGACGCGCTCGGCGCTGATCCTGCCGCTGCTCGGCGCCCTCGCCGCCTGTTCGATTGGCGCCTGGGGTGATCTGGCGCGAGTGACCACGCGGTTTGCCAGCGAATGGCTGTGGGTCGGGTTACTGACGGCTCTGAATCTGTTGGTGCTGGCCCATGCCGCGCTGACCTTGAGCGCCCGCAGCGGCTGGCGTGAGCGGGCGTTCAACGCTTTTGAGCGACGGGCCGGCTGGCTGGTCGCAGCGGCCGGATTCGCCGCTGCGGTGATGATGCTGGAGCTGGTGTTCGATCCGCGCTACCGAAGCTTTCCGAGTGTGGCATTCATCCTGCCGGCGCTGGTTTACCTGTGCCGCCCGGTAAATGTGGCCCGTCGGGAGATCGCCCTGCTGACCTTCATCATCGGCGCCGGCATTGCGCCGCAACTGTTCCGCGAAGGTTTGCAGAATCAGCAGGCGTGGGGCTGGGCGCTGGTCAGCGTGTTGATGGTGGCTGCGCTTTGGCGCTGCTTGCGGGTTCGCAAGAACTGATATTCAGGACTGCACGCAAATCCTGTCTCCAGCCTGGAGAACAGGATTTGCGCTCCCCCCCTCATGTACCAACTTATCCCGCTAACCTGAAAGCCCGCGACTAATGCATGTTTTGCGTTGCTCGACGCGGTACAGCAACGCTTTTGAACGTTTTCTTAGGTTGATAATTCTTCCAGGCCGGCAATGCAAAGAACTCTGCCTGCGGCACTTCTCTGTCAGCCACAAAAAATTTCACATTGTTTTTGACTTCAGGCGTGTCTTTTCGCCGATACACATATCTTATTTCAGAGGCCGTCACACTGGTTCCTGCTCCTGCCGTTTTTGCAACAATGTCATCCAGCGTCTCCATCAAGTTATCGATCGCAAAGAGGACTTTTTTATTTCGCCCGAAAATCTGGTACTCCAAACCTGCTTTACTTGAGCGACGCCACATCGGAACGTTTATTTCAATGAAGTTGCCGGTGCCTTTTTCATCCTTTTGAAAATACCGATTGGTCATTGCAAACTCTTTGTAACCAATACCACGATCCACATCGACCAGCTCTGACTTGATCTGCTCGTTCGTTCTGTAAATACCCGCCGTAACCGTCGGGCCAAACGCAGCATCGGTCAGGTCATTCTGCTTCAGGACATTGCGTTTTTTCTCCCAAAGCACCCTCGTTAACCCGCCTCTCCACAAAGGCACTCTTGAAAATTCCTTGAACCCGACCTTTTCCAGGGCTTTCAGCGCAGCATCACGAGGTTCTCGCAGCCCGAACAGAATATCGCCCGCTGAAAAGCTGGCAACCAGACTCTCATAATTGCCCTGGCTACTTACATTGATATCAGTACCGGCAAACCCTGCGTCATCAAAAAAAGTAACCGGGTTATTACCAACCATACGGTACAAATTCAAACCATCCACCACACCGCCAGGATCCGGGCTGAGCCATTGGTGCCACCAAGGCACGTAATATCTCACTCCGTAGTAATACAGTCCTGTTAAGTCCCGTTCCTTGCCCGAAAAACGCCGGGTCTTGTCACTGGCTTTAATCTGGTCGCTGCCCGCCCACCAGACTGTGCGGCCAAAGGCAGAAAAAACTTCTTCACTGATAAGCGCGCCGGTCTCATCAAGTTCCAGGCAGCAAGAGCCAATCTGATCAGTCACTGCAAACCGGATAGTGACAGTGGCTTTACCTGACCGCGGATCTTTTCGGTTGAGCACACGGACATCGCACAGTTCTGCCTGCACGTTGATGACTTGCAGCAGGCTTGAACTGCTGGTTCGCACTTCCAGCGCTCCCAGATAACGAACCTCCTGGGGAATTGCCAAACGACCGCGCAGAGTCGTGCGAATTTTCCGCAGTCTCTGCCCGCCATGATCGTAAACGTATGCCTCATCATCGTTTGGCAAATCAGGGCGCACTACCGTCCCTACTCTGCACAATCGATTGCGCTCATCCCATTCCAGTTGCTGCCCCGGTAGCAGAATAAGCTTGTTGCCAGCCAAATCGTGCCCCTGTGCAATTTCAGCTTCCGTTGGTAAATCTCCATTTTCTTTTTGCACCAGTGCACGATTACTGTACTTCGAGACAACCATCTGCTGAGTGCGACTTCCAATCGCTGCGCTGATAACTTGCTTGATCAGATTTCCGCTGCAATCGTAATCGAACGACTCCGTATAGTTTTCCAACTGCCCCGGATCCGCCGGGGACTGAAACGCAGGCAGGCTCGGGCCTGCACTCCCTCCAATCACCTGCCATCCAGTAGCACCGATGAGTTGGTAATTTGTGTCGTAACGGAACGTCCTGACAGGATCAATCTTCTGATTACCGAAGTAGCGAACGCGCAACGCGCGGTTTTCGATAGCGACCACGTTACCCACCGGGTCGTATCGGTAAACAAGGTGCTGCAGAGGCGAATGGCCCGGGATCTGTGATCTCAGCTCATACAGTCTTCCATCGACCGGAGAATAAGAGGCAGAGCAGACCAGCCCATTGGCCAGAGTTTGCTGCTCGACTTTATTGAAAGCGTTGTACCGAATCTCGGTGACCACATCAGTTGGCGCCCCGTCCTTTCCTACTTTCACTTTTATTCCGAGAGCCTGCCCATCCACTTGATAATTGAAGATGCGGGTATTGCTCTTGGCATCGATTTCGCTAAGCAGTTGAGACGTCGCGCTGTAACAAGAGCGGGTCGTTGCACCAGTGCCTGACTCATGGAGCAGATCGCGATCAATCTCTGAAGAAGGCCAATCCGGTGGTGCCACGATCTCTAGAAAGTGTTGAGTACTTTCGAGTAACTCGCCTTTGAGTGAATACGAGCGATGAAATTTTGTTCCGGCATTATCATCTTGCCGAATGAGTTGCCCGCATTGATTGCGCTCGGCAAACGGCACTCCGCTGCCACCATACGAAAAATACGTACAGGTCCGTTCAGCCTGGCCGGGCACACGCACGGTTTCCTTTACAGGACGAATAAGCTCATCGTAAACCGTATGAAAATGCGTTGACCTGCTGTCCCAGCTATCGACGTTCTGGCCAGCAGGCCCTGACAATTGCACGCGACAGCCGATGTCGACGTTATCGGTCAGCAGTTCTTCCCCCGCGAGGTTGAATACCGTTCGCAGGCTTGCGCGGATATCGGGCTCCATATCGAGAAGCAGGAACAGACGAGGGTCATAGCGCTTGGTTGCACGCCTGGAAGCATCGTAGGCCTGATGGGTGACCCGTCGTTCAATGAGATTCCCGACAGCAGCCCTGTAATAGGCGACATCACGCACCACCAAACCTCGTGGATCCGTCACGGTCATCACAGGCGTATGTGAATGCATCGCGGAATCTCCCGACAGGATCAACCCTCTACGACGGCTTGAATATGTTCGGTGCCGCAGACATCGTCAACTGTCAGAAATAACAGGTCATGCAAACCTGCTTAGCGCATCATCGACTTTCTTACCAACCGCAACCCGGCAATCACCACCGCAAACACCGCCAGCGTCGTGTTGTACAGCGCCAGCGCCGGCAACCCGAACATCAGCGCCAGCACCGCCAGCCACCGCCCTGCCCGTCCCGGCACGACAAAACCGATCACCGCGGCCGCGACCGCCGCCCAGCCCAGCATCTGGAAATGAATGATCAGGCCCAGATTCGAGCGCACCGAGCATTCCCAACGGCTCGCCTCATCCACGCAGATGCCTACCCACAGCGCGTCCTCCATGAAGCCATAACGCGCGCCATAACTGGCGGCCAGCCACAACGGCAACAGAACGAGCAGCAGAATCACAGGCAAGCGGCGGGACATGGAACACTCCAATCGATGAAATCGGCGGCCAGCTTAATCCGCCGCCGCGCATACGCAAGGACTAACAACTCTTAACTGGTCATTCATTCCTTGCAAAGTGTATCGTCCGGCTACTATTACTCCGAATTCCGTCAGATAGATGCCGTGGCATGGCACTTTGGCGCAAACCCGGTGGTCATAGCCTGCGAACTTCATTCGGCACCTTCCTCTAAGGGATCCAGTCATGCTCCGTTCCTTGCGCTTCGCCGCCCTGTTTGGCGGCCTTATTCTGAGTGCGTCCGCGCTGGCGGTGGATATCGACGCCGCCAGCTATGGCTATCCCCTGACCAATCCGTTCGAGGCGACCATCGCCACCACGCCGCCGGACTTGCGCCCTGAACTGCCACTGGACGACGACATCGATCAGACCGATCGCAGCGTCACCCTGCGCCCCGAGCGCGAATTCATCCTGCCGGACAATTTCTGGCCGGTGAAAAAACTGACCTATCGCATCGCCACCCAGGACAAGGCCGCGCCGCTGATCTTCCTGATCGCCGGCACTGGCGCGCGCTACGACAGCACGCTCAACGAATACCTGAAGAAGCTTTATTACAAGGCCGGCTACCACGTCGTGCAGCTGTCGTCGCCGACCAGCTTCGACTTCATGAGCGCCGCCTCGCGTTTCGCCACCCCCGGCGTGACCAAGGAAGACGCCGAAGACATGTATCGGGTGATGCAGGCCGTGCGGGCGCAGAACCCGAAACTGCCGGTCACCGACTATTACCTCAGCGGCTACAGCCTCGGCGCACTGGACGCAGCGTTCGTTGCCCATCTGGATGAAACCCGTCGCAGCTTCAACTTCAAGAAAGTCCTGCTGCTCAATCCACCGGTCAACCTCTATACCTCGATCACCAACCTCGACAAGCTGGTGCAGACCGAGGTCAAGGGCATCAACAACAGCACCACCTTCTATGAACTGGTGCTGAGCAAACTGACCCGCTACTTCCAGCAAAAAGGCTACATCGACCTCAACGATGCGTTGCTCTACGACTTCCAGCAGTCCAAGCAGCATCTGAGCAACGAGCAGATGGCGATGCTGATCGGCACCTCGTTCCGCTTCTCGGCGGCGGACATCGCGTTCACTTCGGACCTGATCAACCGCCGTGGCCTGATCACCCCGCCGAAATTCCCGATCACCGAAGGCACCAGCCTCACGCCGTTCCTCAAGCGTGCGCTGCAATGTGACTTCGACTGCTACCTCACCGAACAGGTGATCCCGATGTGGCGCGCCCGCACCGACGGCGGCAGCCTGCTGCAACTGATCGATCAGGTGAGCCTGTACGCATTGAAGGATTACCTGCACGACAGCCCGAAAATCGCCGTCATGCACAACGCCGACGACGTGATCCTCGGTCCGGGCGATCTCGGTTTCCTGCGTCGGACCTTCGGTGATCGCCTGACCGTTTACCCACTGGGCGGCCATTGCGGCAACCTTAACTATCGCGTCAACAGCGACGCCATGCTGGAGTTCTTCCGTGGCTAAATATCTCCTGCTGATTGCAGCGCTCCTCAGTGCAGGTATGGCCCAGGCCGACAACAGCAAAGCCAATGCACCGGTGGTCATCGACAGCGACGGCTTCAAGGAGCCGCTGTCCAAACTCAAGTTCAACCCGGGGCTGGATCAGCGCGAGTTCGAGCGCTCGACCCTCAGCGCGCTGAACGTCTACGACCCGCTGGAAGAGTGGAACCGGCGCGTCTACCACTTCAACTACCGCTTCGACCAATGGGTGTTCCTGCCGGTGGTCGATGGCTATCGCTACATCACCCCGAGCTTCGTGCGCACCGGCGTGAGCAACTTCTTCAACAACCTTGGCGACGTGCCGAATCTGGTCAACAGCCTGTTGCAGTTCAAGGGCAAACGCTCGATGGAAACCACCGCGCGCCTGCTGCTCAACACCACCATCGGCATCGCCGGGCTCTGGGACCCGGCCACCGCCATGGGCCTGCCGCGCCAGAACGAAGACTTCGGTCAGACCCTGGGCTTCTACGGCGTACCGGGCGGCGCCTATTTCGTGCTGCCGATTCTCGGCCCGTCGAACCTGCGCGATACCGCCGGCCTTGCGGTGGATTTCTCAGCCGAGTCCGCGATCAACTTTCTCAATGTTTCGGAAGTCAGCTCCAACCATCCGGAAGTCTGGGCATTGCGCGCGGTCGACAAGCGTTACCAGACCAGCTTCCGCTACGGTCAGCTGAACTCACCGTTCGAGTACGAGAAGGTGCGCTACGTCTACACCGAGTCGCGCAAGTTGCAGATCGCCGAGTAAAAACGCCAGCTACAAAAAAAGGCCATTCGATGCGAGTCGAATGGCCTTTTTGTTTGCCTCGGGATTCAACCCTTCAGGGCTTTCCAGACTTTGCCGATCACGGACACGCCCGCCAGCACCACCGCACCCGCGATGATCCCCGCCACGCCGTTCAACAGCATCGGCACCACAAACCCGGCGCCACCGGCCGCTGCGCCGACGCTTTCGATCCAGTGATGCACCACCGGTACGCCGTGGGTCAGAATGCCGCCACCGACCAGGAACATCGCTGCGGTGCCGATAACCGACAGGCCTTTCATCATGTAAGGTGCGGCACGCAGGATAGCGTTACCGATACGCTTCGCCGCAGCGCCGGGCTTCTGCGTCAGCCACAGGCCGAGGTCATCGAGCTTGACGATACCGGCCACCAGACCGTAAACACCCACGGTCATGACGATGGCGATGCCCGACATCACGATCACTTGCTGGGTCAGCGAAGCATCGGCCACGGTACCGAGGGTGATGGCGATGATTTCCGCCGAGAGGATGAAGTCGGTGCGGATCGCGCCCTTGATCTTGTCTTTCTCGTAGGCCACCAGATCGGTTGCCGGATCAGCAACGGCTTCGACCAACTGGGCGTGCTCGGCCTCGTCTTCAGCCTTGCTGTGCAGAAACGTGTGCGCGAGTTTTTCGAAACCTTCGAAACACAGGTAGGCGCCACCGACCATCAACAGCGGCGTCACCAGCCACGGCACGAACGCGCTGATCGCCAGCGCCGACGGCACCAGGATCAGCTTGTTGACGAATGAGCCCTTGGCCACCGCCCAGACCACCGGGATTTCCCGCTCCGCGCGTACGCCGGAGACCTGCTGGGCATTGAGCGCCAAGTCGTCGCCGAGCACGCCGGCGGTTTTCTTGGCAGCCATTTTGGTCATCAACGCAACGTCGTCCAGAACGGTGGCGATGTCGTCGATCAGCACCAGCAAACTGCTTCCTGCCATGAATCTTGTTTCCTTATGTGAATAATGCCGCGCAGCATACCGCGACTGCAGGCCACACGGGGCATTGTTGAGCGCCGCGCGAGGCCGGTGCTACCATGCGCAACCGCCAGAACAGGCAAGGAACCACCGGGTTTATGAGCACAATCCGCGAGCGCAACAAAGAACTGATCCTGCGTGCAGCCAGTGAAGAGTTTGCCGACAAGGGCTTCGCTGCGACCAAAACCAGCGACATCGCCGCCAAGGCAGGACTGCCCAAGCCCAACGTCTATTACTACTTCAAGTCCAAGGAAAACCTCTACCGCGAGGTACTGGAAAGTATCATCGTGCCGATCCTGCAGGCCTCGACCCCGTTCAACCCGGACGGCGTACCGAGCGAAGTACTGAGCGGCTACATTCGCTCGAAGATCCGCATCTCCCGCGACCTGCCTTTCGCCTCCAAGGTGTTCGCCAGCGAAATCATGCACGGCGCCCCGCACCTGAGCGCCGACCTGGTCGAGCAGCTCAACGGCCAGGCCAAGCACAACATCGACTGCATCCAGACCTGGATCGAGCGCGGCCAGATCGCCCCGATCGACCCCAACCACCTGATGTTCAGCATCTGGGCCGCGACCCAGACCTACGCCGACTTCGACTGGCAGATCTCCGCAGTGACCGGCAAGGAAAAGCTCGACGAAGCCGACTATGAAGCGGCAGCACAAACCATCATCCGGTTGGTGCTCAAGGGCTGCGAGCCGGACTGAAAGACTGCGGTGCCCCCTTCGCGAGCAAGCTCGCTCCCACACTGGATCTGTGGCGTTCACAAATCTTCTGTGGGAGCGAGCTTGCTCGCGAACGGGGCGACTCAGTCTTACCGACAGGCCCAGACCGCATCCCACAACGGGTACTGAGCCAGCTTTTTCACCAAACCGGCCCGCAATGGGTTGGCCACCACATACCAGGCCATTTTCACCAAATCCTCGTCCCGACGCAGCGCATGATCATGAAACCCCGGCTGCCAAATACTTCCGCTTCTCCCGGCGCTTAGATTCACAGCCCGCGCACTCAAGGATTTGGTTTTCTGCATCAGCTCACGGAGCGATCCCTGCTTCAGATTGATCAACCAGTGCAAGTGATCAGGCATGACCACCCAGGCCAATGAATCAACCAAGCCTTGCTCCTGAGCACTTTGAAACTGATCTGCGACCAATCTACCCAACATGTAGCCCCTGAAAAAAGGAGCACGTCTCAACGTATTGGCAGTCAGCAGATAAATGCGATTGGGTTCGTCATAACGCCCCAAGCGCAGTCGATGTGAGGCTGATGATTTCGGCATTCCGTTGCCCTTTCAATAGAAGATTTGAAAGGTTAGATCCGCGAACAGAATTAGACTGCGGATGACTTTGGCAGGATGTGTCTGTTGAATCGCCTTCGCGAGCAAGCTCGCTCCCACAGTGGGCTCGCAGTGTTAGACATTTTGTGTCCGACACTTCGAATCAATGGGGAGCGAGCCAGTCAGCGATGGCGTCAGTTCAAACGCCGCAAATCACGCAGCCACCCCCGCATCCGCCCGCAGGTCCAGGGCCTCTACGGCCTTGATCGCGACCTGCTCATCGATGTCCGACAGATCGCCGCTGATGCCGATCGCACCCAGCACGTTGCCCGCCTGATCACGAATCAGCACACCGCCCGGTGCCGGCACGACACTGCCCTGTCCCATGCTGTTGAGCGCGGCGATGAACGCCGGGCGTTGTTGCGCGTCCAGCGCCAGCAGGCGTGAGCCCTTGCCCAGGGCGATGGCGCCCCAGGCTTTGCCGATGGCGATGTTCGGACGCAGCAGGCTGGCGCCGTCTTCGCGTTGCAGGGTGACCAGATGGCCGCCGGTATCCAGTACCGCGATGGTCAGCGGCGCGGCGGAGATGGCCCGCCCTGCACTGATCGCTTCGTTGACCAGCTTGACTGCGACTTTCAAGGTTAAAGCGCTCATGGTGCCGTCCTCATTTTGTTATTGGGAAAGTCGTTGGGCTGCGTGTTTGTGCTGCGCGTTTGTGCCGCAGCCCGATGCAACAAATAGAACACAATGAATTATTTTTTTGTATACAATAATCGCCGAAAAGCGCCTCATGCGACGAAAAGCCACAGCAGAATCGGCTTCCGACGAATGAAACAGGTGCTTGAGAAAATGGATTGACCTGCGCCGTCCGCCGTGAATACACTCTGCGCAAAGCCACTTGTATACAATTACAAAACGTAAAGAGGCACAAAACCATGAGCAAAATGAGAGCAATCGAAGCCGCCGTTCTGGTGATGCGCCGTGAAGGGGTCGATACCGCTTTTGGCATTCCGGGTGCTGCGATCAACCCGCTGTATTCCGCCCTGAAGAAAGTCGGTGGCATCGATCACGTCCTCGCTCGCCACGTTGAAGGCGCCTCGCACATGGCCGAGGGCTACACCCGCACCAAGGCCGGCAACATCGGCGTGTGCATCGGCACTTCCGGCCCGGCCGGTACCGACATGGTCACCGGTCTGTACAGCGCCTCCGCGGACTCGATCCCGATCCTCTGCATTACCGGCCAGGCACCCCGCGCCCGTATGCACAAGGAAGACTTCCAGGCCGTCGACATCACCAGCATCGTCAAGCCGGTGACCAAGTGGGCGACCACTGTTCTGGAGCCGGGCCAAGTGCCTTACGCCTTCCAGAAAGCCTTCTATGAAATGCGTTCCGGCCGTCCGGGCCCGGTGCTGATTGACCTGCCGTTCGACGTGCAGATGGCTGAAATCGAATTCGACATCGACGCCTACCAGCCACTGCCGCTGGCCAAGCCGAGCGCGACCCGCGTGCAAGTCGAAAAAGCCCTGGCGATGCTGGATCAGGCCGAACGTCCGTTGCTGGTCGCCGGTGGCGGCATCATCAACGCTGACGCCAGCGAGCTGCTGGTCGAGTTCGCCGAGCTGACAGGTATTCCAGTCATCCCGACCCTGATGGGCTGGGGCACCATCCCGGACGATCACCCGCTGATGGTCGGCATGGTCGGTCTGCAGACTTCGCACCGCTACGGCAACGCCACCCTGCTCAAATCCGATGTGGTACTGGGCGTCGGCAACCGCTGGGCCAACCGTCACACCGGTTCGGTCGACGTTTACACCGAAGGCCGCAAGTTCATTCACGTCGACATCGAACCGACCCAGATCGGCCGCGTGTTCACCCCGGACCTGGGCATCGTGTCCGACGCCGCTGCCGCGCTGACCGTGTTCATCGAAGTCGCCCGTGAATGGCAAGCCGCCGGCAAGTTGAAAAACCGCAGCGCATGGCTGCAGGACTGCCAGCAGCGCAAGTCCAGCCTGCAACGCAAGACCCACTTCGACAACGTGCCGGTCAAACCGCAGCGCGTTTACGAAGAAATGAACCAGGTGTTCGGCAAAGACACCTGCTACGTCAGCACCATTGGTCTGTCGCAGATTGCCGGCGCGCAGTTCCTGCACGTCTACAAGCCGCGTCACTGGATCAACTGCGGCCAGGCCGGCCCGTTGGGCTGGACCATTCCGGCAGCGCTGGGTGTGGTGAAGGCCGATCCGAACCGGAAAGTCGTGGCCCTGTCGGGGGACTATGACTTCCAGTTCATGATCGAAGAACTGGCGGTCGGCGCTCAGTTCAATCTGCCGTACATCCACGTCGTGGTGAACAACTCGTACCTGGGGCTGATCCGTCAGGCCCAGCGCGGGTTCGAAATGGACTACTGCGTGCAGCTGTCCTTCGATAACCTGAACGCGCCGGAACTCAACGGTTACGGTGTCGACCACGTCGCAGTCGCCGAAGGTCTGGGCTGCAAGGCACTGCGTGTGTTCGAACCGGCTGACATCGCCCCTGCCCTGCGCAAGGCCGAAGAGCTGATCGAAGAGTTCAAGGTGCCGGTGATCGTCGAGATCATTCTGGAGCGTGTGACCAACATCTCCATGGGTACCGAGATCAACGCCGTCAACGAATTCGAAGACCTGGCACTGGTCGGCAACGATGCGCCTACCGCGATTTCGTTGCTCGATTGATTGCTTTTGCTTGATCGTTCCCACGCTTTGCGTGGGAATGCAGCCAGGGACGCTCCGCGTCCCAAAGCGGACGCAGAGCGTCCATAGAGGCATTCCCACGCAGAGCGTGGGAACGAGAATCTAGAACGGGAGACCACCATGCCGCGTTTCGCAGCCAACCTGTCCATGCTGTTCACCGAACAGGATTTCCTTGCCCGTTTCGATGCCGCCGCCAAGGCCGGCTTCAGCGGTGTCGAGTACCTGTTCCCGTACGATTTCAGCTCTGCCGAGATCAAGGCCAAACTCGACGCCAACGGTCTGACCCAAGTGCTGTTCAACCTGCCGGCGGGTGACTGGGCCAAGGGCGAGCGCGGTATCGCGTGCCTGCCGGACCGGGTCGAAGAGTTCCGCGCCGGGGTCGATCTGGCCATCGCCTACGCACAGGTCCTGGGCAATACCCAGGTCAACTGCCTGGCAGGTATCCGTCCGCAGGGCGTGGACGATGCCACCGTTGAAAAGACCTTCGTCGCCAACCTCAAGTACGCCGCCGAAAAGCTGCAAGCCGTCGGCATCAAACTGGTGATGGAAGCGATCAACACCCGCGACATCCCGGGTTTCTACCTGAACAACACGGCGCAGGCCCTGTCGATTCGCGAGCAGGTCGGCAGCGCCAATCTGTTCCTGCAATACGACATCTATCACATGCAAATCATGGAAGGCGATCTGGCCCGCACCCTGCAATCGCATCTGGCCGAGATCAACCATGTGCAGTTGGCCGACAACCCGGGCCGCAACGAGCCGGGCACTGGCGAGATCAACTACCGCTTCCTGTTCGAACACCTCGATCGCATCGGTTATCAGGGCTGGGTCGGCTGCGAGTACAAACCGCTGACCACCACTGAAGCAGGCCTCGGCTGGCTGAAGACCCACAACGCGATCTGACCCCCTATTTGCTTGAGCAAGACAAAAACAAGAGGATTTTCTCATGGCTAAAATCGGATTCATCGGCACCGGCATCATGGGCCACCCAATGGCGGCGAACCTGCAGAAAGCCGGTCACAGCCTGTTCCTGTCGGCGCACCACGACGCGGCCCCTGACGACCTGGTCGCCGCTGGCGCGGTCGCTCTGGCCAACCCGAAAGAAGTGGCCCAGGAAGCCGAATTCATCATCGTCATGGTGCCGGATACCCCGCAGGTCGAAGACGTGCTGTTCCGCGCCGACGGCGTAGCGGCCGGCATCGGCAAAGGCAAGGTCGTGATCGACATGAGCTCGATCTCGCCGACCGCCACCAAGGCTTTCGCCGCGAAGATCAACGAGAAAGGCGCGCAATACCTCGACGCCCCGGTGTCCGGTGGTGAAGTCGGCGCCAAGGCTGCGACCCTGAGCATCATGGTCGGTGGCGACGCCGATGCCTTCGAACGCGCACTGCCGCTGTTCCAGGCCATGGGCAAGAACATCACTCTGGTCGGTGGCAATGGCGACGGTCAGACCGCGAAAGTGGCGAACCAGATCATCGTTGCGTTGAACATTCAGGCCGTCGCCGAAGCCCTGCTGTTCGCTTCGAAAAACGGTGCCGATCCGGCCAAGGTGCGTGAAGCGCTGATGGGCGGTTTCGCCTCTTCGAAGATCCTCGAAGTGCACGGCGAGCGCATGATCAAGGGCACCTTCGATCCGGGCTTCCGCATCAGCCTGCACCAGAAGGACCTGAACCTGGCCCTGCAAGGCGCCAGGGAGCTGAGCATCAATCTGCCAAACACCGCCAACGCCCAGCAAGTGTTCAGCACCTGCGCGGCCATCGGTGGCAGCAACTGGGACCACTCGGCGCTGATCAAGGGCCTGGAACACATGGCCAACTTCTCGATTCGCGACAAGAAGTAAGCCTGCCCCGTCGCTCGTTCCCACGCTTTGCGTGGGAACGCAGCCCGGGACGCTCCGCGTCCCTGCCGAAGCGGACGCAGAGCGTCCATTGAGGCATTCCCACGCAGAGCGTGGGAACGATCACCCGCACT
The DNA here is from genome assembly GCF_002113045.1 of Pseudomonas sp. B26(2017). NCBI lineage: Bacteria > Pseudomonadati > Pseudomonadota > Gammaproteobacteria > Pseudomonadales > Pseudomonadaceae > Pseudomonas > Pseudomonas sp. B26(2017). Next base: position 88,770 of record NZ_NEJJ01000012.1, read on the forward strand.
AACCAAGAACAATAAGAATGGGAGCCCGCCATGTCGGTCGATCCGCAACACCTGCTGCGCGAGCTGTTTGCCACAGCCATCGACGCGGCCCATCCGAACCAGGTCCTCGAAGCTCATCTGCCGGCCGATCGCACAGGTCGCGTGATTGTCATCGGCGCCGGCAAGGCTGCCGCTGCCATGGCGCAAGTGGTCGAGCGCTGCTGGGAAGGTGAAGTCTCGGGCCTTGTGGTGACCCGTTACGGTCACGGCGCCCCGTGCGAAAAAATCGAAGTGGTCGAAGCCGCGCACCCGGTGCCGGACGCTGCCGGTCTGGCCGTGGCCAAACGGGTGCTGGAACTGGTCAGCAACCTGACCGAAGACGACCGCGTGATCTTCCTGTTGTCCGGCGGTGGCTCTGCCCTGCTGGCGCTGCCGGCCGAAGGCATCACCCTGGCCGACAAGCAGTCGATCAACAAAGCCCTGCTCAAATCCGGCGCGACCATCGGCGAGATGAACTGCGTGCGCAAGCACCTCTCGGCGATCAAGGGCGGACGGCTGGGCAAAGCCTGCTGGCCGGCGACTGTTTATACCTACGCGATTTCCGATGTACCGGGCGACCTCGCCACGGTCATCGCCTCCGGCCCGACCGTGGCCGACCCGAGCACCAGCGCCGAAGCGCTGGCGATCATCAAGCGCTACGGCATCGAGATTCCGGCCTCCGTGCGCACCTGGCTGCAAAGCCCGGAATCGGAAACCGTCAAACCCGGCGATCCGAGCCTGGCCCGCAGTCACTTCCAGCTGATCGCCCGCCCTCAGCAATCGCTCGATGCGGCGGCGGTGAAATGCCGTCAGGCCGGTTTCAGCACGCTGATCCTTGGCGACCTGGAAGGCGAATCCCGCGAAGTGGCGAAAGTCCATGCCGGCATCGCACGCCAGATCATTCATCACGGCCAGCCATTGGCAGCGCCGTGCGTGATCCTGTCCGGCGGCGAAACCACCGTGACCGTGCGCGGCAATGGCCGTGGCGGACGCAACGCCGAATTCCTCCTCAGCCTCACCGACAGCCTCAAGGGCCAGCCCGGCGTCTATGCGCTGGCCGGTGACACCGACGGCATCGATGGCTCGGAAGACAACGCCGGCGCGATCATGACCCCGGACAGCTACGCCCGCGCCGCCGCCCTGGGTCTGAGCGCCAGCGACGAGCTGGATAACAACAACGGTTACGGTTACTTCGCGGCGCTCGATGCGCTGATCGTCACCGAGCCGACCCGCACCAATGTCAACGACTTCCGCGCCATTCTGATCCTCGAGAGTTCCAAATCATGACGCCTGACAAAAAGGTCAAAATCCTCGCCACCCTCGGGCCTGCCGTCGACGGCATCGAAGACATCCGCGAGCTGGTCGAGGCCGGGGTCAACATCTTCCGCCTCAACTTCAGCCACGGCGATCACGCCGACCACGCCAAGCGCTATCAGTGGATCCGCGAAGTCGAGCGCCAGCTCAACTATCCGCTCGGCATCCTGATGGATCTGCAAGGGCCGAAACTGCGGGTCGGCAAGTTCGCTGACGGCAAGGTTCAGTTGCATCGCGGTCAGGCCTTCCGCCTCGATCTGGACGCGACACCGGGCGACGAACGCCGGGTGAATCTGCCGCATCCGGAGATCATCGCGGCACTGGAAGCCGGGATGGACCTGCTGCTCGATGACGGCAAACTGCGTCTGCGGGTCGTCACCAAATACAGCGATGCGATCGACACCACCGTGCTCAACGGCGGCGAGCTGTCGGACCGCAAAGGCGTGAACGTGCCGCAAGCGGTGCTCGACCTGAGCCCGCTGACCACCAAGGATCGTCGCGACCTGAGCTTTGGTCTGGAGCTGGGTGTGGACTGGGTCGCGCTGTCGTTCGTGCAACGTCCTGAAGACATCCGCGAAGCCCGCGCCTTGATCGGCGACAAGGCGTTCCTGATGGCAAAAATCGAGAAGCCGTCGGCCGTCGAGCAACTGCGCGAGATCGCCGAACTGAGCGACGCGATCATGGTGGCTCGCGGTGACCTGGGCGTGGAGGTGCCGGCCGAGAGCGTGCCGCAGATCCAGAAAAACATCATCACCACCTGCCGTCAGCTCGGCAAACCGGTGGTGGTGGCGACGCAGATGCTTGAGTCGATGCGCTTCTCCCCGGCCCCGACCCGCGCCGAAGTCACCGACGTGGCCAACGCCGTGGCCGAAGGCGCCGATGCGGTGATGCTGTCGGCAGAAACGGCGTCCGGCGAGTACCCGCTGGAAGCCGTGCAGATGATGAGCAAGATCATCCGCCAGGTCGAGAACGGTCCGGATTACCAGACCCAACTCGACGTCAGCCGGCCGAAAGCCGAAGCGACTGTTTCCGATGCGATCAGTTGCGCGATCCGCCGCATCAGCAACGTGCTGCCGGTGGCGGTGCTGGTCAACTACAGCGAGTCCGGCACATCCAGTCTGCGGGCGGCGCGGGAACGGCCGAAAGCGCCGATCCTCAACCTGACGCCGAACCTGCAGACCGCCCGCCGCTTGAGCGTGGCGTGGGGCATTCACTCGGTGGTCAATGATCGCCTGCGTCAGGTGGATGAAGTGTGCTCGACCGCGCTGGAAATCGCTCAGGCTCAAGGAATGGCCGAGCGTGGCGATACGTTGCTGATCACCGCGGGTGTGCCGTTCGGGCAGCCGGGGTCGACTAATTCGCTGCGGATCGAAACGTTGATTTAACCACTGACCAAGATCGTTCCCACGCTCCGCGTGGGAATGCGGCCCGGGACGCTCTGCGTCCCAAGAGCAGACGCAGAGCGTCCTTTGAGGCATTCCCACGCAGACGGTTCGACGCCTCGACGTGGGAACGATCAGTACCGAATGACCTGCCATGCCTGCCAATCATTTCAACACCCACTGCCCCGACTGGGCCGAGGCTTTGCTCAACGGTTTCAGTCAGATCTTCCTCCAGCGTCATCCGCTGTGTGGCCTGCTGTGCCTTTTGGCCATTCTATTCACCGCGCCGGTGCTGTTTGCCGGCGCGCTGCTCGGCGCGGTCGCCGGGTTGCTCACCGCGCAACGGCGCAACTACGCCAAGGCTGATCGTCAGGCCGGACTGTTCAGCTACAACGGCGTGCTGGTCGGTCTTTTGCTGAGCCTGTATTTCCCCTGGTCGCCGATGCTGCCACCGCTGATTCTGGCGGCCGGTGGCCTGAGCGCGATGATCACGCAGCAGTGGCTCAAACGCGCACGCCTCACCGAGTACCTGCCCGCTTACACTGCGCCGTTCGTATTGTTGAGCTGGGTGTTCCTGTGTTTCGCCGAGCCTTCGACGCCAGCTCCGGCGCTTGAAATGAATACCGCGAACCTGCTCGGCGCCGCGCTGAAAAGCTTCGGTCAGGTGATGTTCCTCGACCATCCGTTGGCCGGTGGATTGATCGCCGCCGGTTTGCTGATCGCCGATCGCCGGGCCTTTGCCTGGGCGTTGCTGGCGTCGGCGATCGGCCTGGGTTCCAGCCTGTTGCACCACGACGGCCAGGTCGCGCTGTTGGGCCTGGGGGGTTACAACGCTGTGCTCGCCGCCCTCGCCTTCAGCGCCCAGCGCCAGCAACCCTGGCTGCCGCTGTTGGGCATTGGTCTGGCGCTGCTGCTGACGCCGCTGTTCAGTGCCCTGGGTCTGGCGACTCTCACGGCACCGTTCATTCTCGCCTGCTGGTTGCTGCGCACCGGCATTCGCCTGATGCACCAACCGCAGATCAACGTCGCGCCTTGCGCTGACGGGGAGAATCAACCTAGGCTGCGCTGATCTTTGATTCAGGCGTTATCCATGGACAGTAACAAGCACTGGCGTGAACAGCTTTACGTCATGATTTTCCAGAGCGACACCCCCGCCGGGCGACGTTTTGACGGCATCCTGCTGCTGATCATTCTTGCCAGCCTGGTGATCGTGATGCTCGACAGCATCGACAGCGTTCACCGCAATTACGCCGACGTGCTGGCATATATCGAGTGGGGGTTCACCATCATCTTTGCCGGCGAGTACATTCTGCGTCTGTACTGCTCGCCCAAACCTCTGCGCTATGCATTCAGTTTTTATGGACTGGTGGACCTGCTGGCGATCGTGCCGGGCATCCTCGCGCTCTACTACAGCGATGCGCAGTACCTGCTGATTATCCGGATCATCCGGATGCTGCGAATTTTCCGAGTCCTCAAACTCAGTCCCTACCTCAAACAAGCCAACTACCTGATGTCGGCGCTGCGCGGCAGCAAGCAGAAGATTGTGGTGTTTCTGGTGAGCGTCTGCACACTCGTAACGGTCTTCGGCACCTTGATGTACGTGATCGAAGGCCCGGAGCACGGTTTCACCAGCATCCCCAAGGGTATCTATTGGGCTATCGTGACCCTGACCACCGTCGGTTTCGGTGACATCGTGCCGAAGACGCCATTGGGGCAGGTGATTTCATCGCTGGTGATGATCACCGGTTACTCGATCATCGCTGTGCCCACCGGAATCTTCACCGCTGAACTGGCCAATGCGATGCGTGGTGAACAGTTGCAACACGACTGCCCGGTTTGCCAAAAAAAGAGCCATGAAAGCAGCGCCGCATTCTGTTCGCGGTGCGGTAATCCGTTATTCAAAAAAATGGAATAAGCAAAGTTCTTTTTAATCTTTAAACGACTATGCGTGCCCCGCTATAGTCGCTGGCAAATGGCCTCATCTTTGTAAAAAACACCCCCTACAGAACAAGGAATGCGCAGTGAAAAAACTCTTTGGCGCCTCACTTCTCGCCGCTGGTCTCGCCTTCGGCAGCGTGGCTCAGGCCGCACCGACTCTGCTTAACGTTTCCTACGACGTGATGCGCGATTTCTACAAGGACTACAACACTGCGTTCCAGAAACACTGGCAAGCCGAGCACAAAGAGAACATCACCGTGCAGATGTCTTTTGGCGGTTCGAGCAAACAAGCCCGTTCGGTGATCGACGGCCTGCCGGCTGACGTCATCACCATGAACATGGCCACCGACATCAACGCCCTGGCCGACAACGGTCAACTGGTGCCGAAGGACTGGGTCACCCGCCTGCCGAACAACAGCGCACCGTTCACCTCGGCCACCGTGTTCATCGTCCGCAAGGGCAACCCGAAAGCCCTGAAAGACTGGCCGGACCTGCTCAAGGACGGCGTGCAAGTGATCGTGCCGAACCCGAAAACCTCGGGCAACGGCCGCTACACCTACCTGTCGGCCTGGGGCTACGTGCTGAAGAACGGCGGTGACGAGAACAAGGCCAAAGACTTCGTCGGCAAGCTGTTCAAGCAAGCGCCGGTACTGGACACCGGTGGCCGCGCCGCGACCACCACGTTCATGACCAACCAGATCGGCGACGTACTGGTGACCTTCGAAAACGAAGCGGAAATGATCGCCCGCGAATTCGGCCGCGACCAGTTCGAAGTCATCTACCCGAGCGTCTCCGCCGAAGCCGAGCCGCCGGTGTCGGTAGTCGACAAAGTCGTCGAGAAGAAAGGCTCGCGCGCCGCGGCAGAGGAATACCTGAAGTTCCTGTGGTCGCCGGAAGGCCAGGAAATCGCCGCCGCCAACTACCTGCGTCCACGTGACCCGGCGGTACTGGCCAAGTACACCGACCGTTTCCCGAAAGTCGACTTTCTGTCGGTCGAGAAGACCTTCGGCGACTGGCGCACCGTGCAGAAGACCCACTTCAACGACGGCGGGATCTTCGACCAGATCTACAACGGCCAGTAAGGCGTGAGCTGACATGAAAAAGGCGACCTGAAGAGGTCGCCTTTTTTGTCTGCGGCTACATAGGCGGCTTGACGCCATCCTTGCCCGCCGAGATCGATTGCGCAGTCAACGTGCCGTCCGCGCTCTGGGTCACGAAAGTGACGATCTTCACCCCGACCTTGAGCAGGCTGCGATCGCCCGGCGTCAGGTTGACGATCGGCACATCCTCCGGCACCAGGATCTTCTGCTGGCCGCCCTTGTAATTGACGGTCAGCACCCGGCCGTTGCTGACCACCAGATCGCCGACGCTGCCGTTGGTCATGCTGCTGCCCTTGGCGAGATCGAACGGCCGATGGCCATCGCCGCTACCGGCCAGCTCCGGTGGGAAGACGTGAACCTCGAGCGCCTTGAGCGTGCCATCCTCCTGGGGAATGGCGGCCGAACCGATGTAGCTGCCGGGCCTGATGTCTTCGATATTGGCCAGAGTGACCGCGCGGACCTTGGTGTCCGGGGTCAACCGGACCACCACGTTTTCACCGCTGGTGACGTGAACCTTGAGCGAGTCGGGGCTGACCCCGGTGATCTCGCCGCGCACGCCCATGCGCATCCCCGGCGCTTCGGCGGCCTGTGCGGCAGTGACGCCGAGCAGAGTGATCAGGGCAATGGTTTTGGTGTGGCGAAGCAACTGACGAAACATCGCAATCCTCCGTTGATGAACGTTGAAACCCGGTCACAACATAAGCACGCTATCGAACAAGATGTAAGTGAATGTATCATCGCCACTCAACGGTCGGACGCAAGGTTCGCCGATGAACAATGGATTGCTCGGCGCCACCTGTTCCGCAACGGAATAACTGATATCGATCAGAAGCCTCTACTGCCGGCTCGGCCCGTCCCTTAGCCTCACCGCATTCCTTTTCGCTGGATCGAGAACCCTATGACCGCCACAACTCACGCAATGACCCGAGGCATGGTGCTGCTGTTCGCTTTCTGCTGCGGCGCCATCGTTGCCAACATCTACTACGCCCAGCCGATCATCGGCCTGATCGCGCCGGACATCGGCCTGACCGACACCATGGCCAGTTTCATCGTGTCGCTGACCCAGATCGGCTATGCGCTGGGCCTGTTTTTCCTGGTGCCGCTGGCCGACCTGTTGGAAAACCGCCGTCTGATGATCATCACCACCGTGGTGGCGATTGCCAGCCTGCTGGGTGCGGCGTTTACCGATCAACCGAATGTGTTCCTGCTGATTTCGTTGCTGGTAGGTTTCAGCTCGGTGTCGGTGCAGGTGCTGATTCCACTGGCAGCGCATCTGGCGCCGGAGGAATCCCGTGGCCGGGTGGTCGGCGGGATCATGGGCGGTCTGTTGCTGGGGATTCTGCTGGCACGTCCGGTGTCGAGCGTGGTCGCCGACCATCTCGGCTGGCGGGCGATGTTCATGATTGCAGCAGCCTTGATGGCAGCAATCAGCGTGGTGCTGTTGTTGACCGTGCCCAAGCGCCAGCCGGATCACAGTGCTTCTTATGGTCAGTTGCTCGGATCGCTGTGGACGCTGCTGCGCAAGCAACCGGTGCTGCGTCAGCGGGCGTTTTACCAGGCCTGCATGTTCGCCACGTTCAGCCTGTTCTGGACCGCCGTGCCGCTGGAACTGGCACGCAACCATGGCCTGTCCCAGAGTGAAATCGCGATCTTCGCCCTGGTCGGCGCCATTGGTGCCATCGCAGCGCCGATCAGCGGACGCCTGGCCGACGCCGGCCACACCCGCATCGCCTCACTGCTGGCCATGCTGTTCGCCAGCCTGAGCTTCCTGCCCGCCTTCATCCATCCGGCCTACAGCGTGATCGGCCTGGCCGTGACCGGCGTGGTGCTCGACTTCTGCGTACAGATGAACATGGTGCTCGGCCAGCGCGCGGTCTACTCCCTCGACGCCAAAAGCCGCGGCCGCCTCAATGCGCTGTACATGACCAGCATCTTCGTCGGCGGCGCCTTCGGCTCCTCGGTGGCGAGTGCGGTGTACGAGCATGGCGGCTGGTTGTGGATCGTGATTGTTGGCAGTGCGTTTCCGCTGCTGGCGCTGGTGCGGTTTTTGAGTGCTTCGCAAAAGCCTGTTCTGGCAACTGCCTAGAAGCTGAAAAGCACTGCCGGATCGCTGATCCGACAGTGCTCGAGGCTCAATGCCGGACCAGTTTTTCCATGGCGGCATCTGCCAAAAAAGAGGAACGGCTTTTGACGTTGTGTTCACGCACGTAGCGGTCAATGCGCTGGATGACATAGCCGGGCAACGTCACATTGACCTTTTCGGTCTTGCCCATGTACGGCGAAATATCCAGCTCCAGCATGCCCCAACCCATGTCGGCAAATTCCGGATTGTTGCGATGGGCGGCCGCCGAAGTCGGCATCGGGATCGAGTCGCCATCAGCCGCGATCTCCTGCAGCATGATATGGGCAATCTCGACGGCCGCGTTGTAGGCATCCTCAAACGTATCCCCGGCGGTTACCGCGCCGGGAATGTCAGGGATCTGAATCCCGATGGCGGTGTTCTCGTCACCCCACTCGATGCAGATTGGGTATTGCATTACGAATCTCCTGTGTCACTGGCTGGCGGGTTGTACAACCCGGCACGCCTTCTGATGCTCTTGACCGTCCCGACCGGCAAATCCTTTTCGGATGAGGGACGGGAATCGTGTATGGGTTGTAACGGTGCGTGAAGATGTGGTGACTGCCGGTTATCCGGTCCAGCGTCCAGCCTGCCTCCTCCAGCTCCTTGATCAATAGCCTGCTCTGCACCAACCGCCTCCTTGCTTCGGCTTAACAAAAGCAACCCTAGAGTTATCTTTACTCAAGCACAGAAATTCACAGCACGACGTTCGGTTGTTTTGCAGCATGTGATTGATGCAGTGGCCCGGCGAGCAGGCGATGGCGCTTCTCGCAAAGAAAGCTCAGGCGGTAAGGACTGGATACGAGTGAGGCATTGTTCATCACCCCAGACAGCAAAACGGCGATCCAAAGATCGCCGTTTTTCATTACTCCCCGAACTGTTTGCCCAGTCCCGCCGGTACGCCGTGGATGTTGGTTTCTTCCCACGGGCCGTTGGGGCTGATCGAGCGGCTCCAGCCGTTGTTCCAGCGATAGTAGGTGCGCTGGCGGTAGAAGGTGTTGGTCTGGTCGTCGAGCACATACACGCCCAGCTTCTGGTCCCAGTGGCTGTTGCCGCCCGGTGGCGGGGCGAAGCTGGCGGAGGTGCGCGGGACGGGTTTGGCGGGCTTGGCCGGAATCCCCGGTTTGCTCGGCGTCGGGCTGGTCGACGGGGTCGGGCTGGGTTGTGACGGCGGGATCGGCGGCAGCCTGGTGCTCGGCTCCGGTCGTTGCACCGCACATGCGCTCAAGCCCAGGGCCAGTGTGAGGACTGTGATTCGGGCGATGGCGTTCATGGCGGTGCGTTCCTGTTGGTTCCGGCTATTTGTCCGGGCTGTCGATGGTCAGTGTCTGTGGCGCGGTGGTACTGCTGGCCAGAGGCCCGCTGCGACCGACCCACTCACCGGCGGTCGGCTGACCGGCACGGGAGATGCGCGCAACCAGTTGGACTTCGGGGAAGTTCGACAGTTTCAATTGCGGCATCATCGCGTCGGCATCGCCCAGTTCGACGGTCACCGGCAGATCGGCGACGGTCAGGCGCTTGGCCGCCAGCGGCGCCGGCGGGCCCGAGGTGGCGCGGGCAAAAATGAACACGCTGTCGCCCGGTTGCACCTTGCCTTTCAACTCGCTGGCCAGATCCACCCGCACTTTCAACAGCGCCGCCGCTTTCGCCGCCGGCGCCTGGGCAACCTTGCCGCCGCTGGCCTGCAGTTTTTCGGTGGCGCGGGCGATGCCGCCCTGCAGGGCCTCGCGGGATTTGTCCTGCGGCGGCAGTTGCGCCAGCAGACGGTTCCAGTAGTCGATCGCTTCCTGATAGCGCTCGCCTTCGAACGCGGCGATGCCCAGCAGGCCGAGGCTGGTGACTTCCTTCGGATCGGCTTTCAGCGCTTCATCGGTCAGCGCCTGCACCTTGTCCGACCATTTCTTGTTGTCGGCAAAGTACTGGGCCTGCGCCCACTGACCCAGCAGCTCCGGTTGACGACCGGCGAGATTGACGGCGCGCTCGAACATCTTCGCCGCGTCCGCCGGACGATCCTGGGCCATGTAGGTGCGACCGAGGAAATACACACCTTCAGCGGAATCCGGTTGCGCGGCGACTGCGCGCTCCAGACGCTGAGTCATCTCTTCCATCGACTGTGGCGCCTGGGCGAATTCCCGGGTCAGCTCGACCTTGTCGCTCGCGCCAAAATGCAGGTACAGACCGAGGCCCAGCACCGGCACCAGCACAGCCGCCAACAATGGCAGTGGCTTGCCCAAACGCGACACCCGCGCCGGCGCCACACCTTCGGTATCGGCCAACAATTCACGGGCCGCTTCGGCACGGCCGCTGTCCATTTGCGCGGCATCGAGAACGCCTTCGGCCTGCTGCGATTGCAGTTCGGCGACGCGTTCCTGATACAGGGCGACGTTGAGAGCGGTTCGATCCTCTTCACGCTGGGCGCGACGTTCGCGTAGAACGGGGATCAGCAGAAAACTCAGGGCGACCAGAAGCAACAGCCCTGCGGCAAGCCAGAAATCAATCATTCTTGGTTTTTATCCAACAGTTGGTCGAGGCGCTGACGCTCTTCAGGGGACAGCGATTGCGGCGTCTCGGCGCGTTGCCCGCGACGGCGGCGGACGATCACGGCAATCACCACGAACCCGCCCAGCAACAAACCGGCCGGGCCGAACCAGAGCAACGCGGTCTTGGCATTGAGCGCCGGCTTGTAGCGGACGAAATCACCATAGCGGTCGACCATGAAGTCGATGATCTGCTGATTGTCCTTGCCCTCGCCGAGCATGCGGAAAATCTCTTTGCGCAGGTCGGCGGCAATCGGCGCATTGGAATCGGCGATGTCCTGGTTCTGGCATTTGGGGCAGCGCAGCTCCTTGGTCAGTTCGCGAAAACGCTCGCGATCGCCTTCTTTGGCAAACTCGTAGGTGTCGATAGCGGCGTGGGCCACACCGGCCAGGCTCAAGCCCAGCACCATGGCAGCTAAAAAGCGCTTCATGGCTTGGCCTCATCGACCAGCGCCTGATATTTGGCCGCCAGCTTTTCCCGCCAGACCTGCTCGTCGATCACGCCGACGTACTTGTCGCGGATGATGCCCTTGGCGTCGATGAAGAAGGTTTCCGGCGCGCCGTAGACACCGAGGTTCAGGCCCAGGGAGCCTTCGTCATCGCGGATGTCGAGTTGATACGGATTGTGGAACTCGGCCAGCCACTTCAGCGCATCGGCGTTGGTGTCCTTGTAGTTGATGCCGTAGATCACCACGCCGCGCTCGGCGAGTTTGTTCAGCACCGGGTGCTCGACCCGGCAGGAAATGCACCAGGTGCCCCAGACGTTGACCAGCGCCGGTTTGCCGAGGATGTCAGCCTTGGTCAGGGTCTTGTCGCCCTGCACCGCCGGCAGGGAAAACTCCGGGAACGGTTTGCCGATCATCGCCGACGGCAGCTCCGCCGGATCCAGGTACAGACCGCGATAAAGAAATACCGCCACCAGCAAGAAAATCGCCAGTGGCACCAGCATCAACCAACGTCTCATGCAGCGGCTCCTTCCATGCCCAGCGCTTCACGCACTTTGGCTTTGACCTTGACTCGGTAACGCCGGTCCAGCGCCGCCAGCAGCCCGCCCAGGCCGGTCAGCAGACCGCCGAACCAGATCCAGCGTACGAACGGCTTCACATGCACCCGCACCGCCCAGGCACCGTCGCCCAGTGGTTCACCCAGCGCGACATAGAGGTCGCGGGTGAAGCCGGCGTCGATCCCGGCTTCGGTCATCATCGAACTCTGCACGGTGTACAGGCGTTTTTCCGGGTGCAGCACGCTGACTTCACGGCCATCGCGGATCACCCGGATGGTGCCCTTGTCGGAGGTGAAATTCGGGCCTTCGAAATGTTTGGCGCCTTCGAACACGAACTGATAACCGGCCAGGTCCATCGACTCGCCCGGCGCCAGACGCAGGTCACGTTCGGCACTGTTCTGGCTCGACAACACCACGCCCAGCGCGCAGACGGCGATACCGAGGTGGGCGAGTTGCATGCCCCAGTAACTGCGGGTCAGGGTCGGCAGGCCTTTGATCAGGCCTTTGTGGCGCGTCTTGTCGAAGATGTCGCGCACGCCGGCCAGCAACACCCAGGCCGCCAGCAGGAAGGTTGCGATCACCGCCCAGTTGAAATCGCCATAGGCAATACCGGCAACGACCGCCAGAGCGACGCTGCCCAACAGCACCGGGGTCAACATGTTGGCCAGCCATTTCACCGGGGTGTCTTTCCAGCGCACGATCACGCCGACCGCCATCACCACCATCAGCAACGCCATCAACGGTATGAACAGTGCATTGAAGTACGGTGGGCCGACCGACAGCTTGGCGCCGCTGATGGCATCGAGGATCAGCGGATACAACGTGCCGAGCAGGATCATCGAGGCAGCCACCACCAGCACCAGGTTGTTGCCCAGCAGCAGGGTTTCCCGCGACCACAGATTGAAGCCGACCTGGCTCTTGACCACCGGAGCGCGCAAGGCAAAGAGGGTCAGCGAACCACCGACCACGAACAGCAGGAAAATCAGGATGAACACGCCGCGCGCGGGATCGGAGGCAAACGCATGCACCGACGTCAGTACCCCGGAACGCACAAGGAAGGTGCCGAGCAGGCTCAGGGAAAACGCGGCAATCGCCAGCAACACCGTCCAGCTCTTGAACACACCACGTTTCTCGGTGACCGCCAACGAGTGAATCAGCGCAGTGCCCACCAGCCATGGCATGAAGGAGGCGTTTTCCACCGGGTCCCAGAACCACCAGCCCCCCCAACCGAGTTCGTAATAAGCCCACCACGAACCCAGGGTGATGCCGATACCCAGGAAGGCCCAGGCAACGATGGTCCACGGACGCGACCAGCGTGCCCACGCCGCATCGAGGCGACCGCCCAGCAGTGCGGCGATGGCGAAGGCGAAGGCCACCGAGAACCCGACATAACCCATGTACAGCATCGGCGGATGCACGATCAGGCCGATGTCCTGCAGCAACGGATTGAGGTCACGACCGTCGGCCGGAATCTGCGGCAGGATCCGCGAGAACGGGTTCGACGTGAGGATCAGGAACAACAGGAAACCGGTGCTGATCATGCCCATCACCGCCAGCACGCGCGCGAGCATGACTTGCGGCAACTGTCGGGAGAACACCGACACGGCGAAGGTCCAGCCGCCGAGGATCAACGCCCACAGCAGCAACGAACCTTCGTGGGCACCCCACACCGCGCTGAACTTGTAGTACCACGGCAGCGCGCTGTTGGAATTCATCGCGACATAAGCCACGGAGAAATCGTCGGTCATGAACGCGTAGGTCAGGACGCCGAAGGCGAACAGCAAAAATGCGAATTGGCCCCACGCTGCCGGTTGAGCGAGGCCCATCCACAGACGATCACCGCGCCAGGCACCGAGCAACGGCACCACGGCCTGCACCAGCGCAAAACACAGCGCGAGAATCATGGCCAGATGGCCAAGCTCGGGAATGAAAATGGTGGATGTCATCGATCAACCCTCCTTCGCAGGGGTTGGCGCGGATTGACCGCTGTCCTTCAGGGCTTTGGTCACTTCCGGCGGCATGTATTTCTCGTCGTGCTTGGCCAGTACTTCATCGGCAACCACCACGCCATCGGCGTTGAGCTTGCCGAGCGCCACAATGCCCTGCCCTTCGCGAAACAGGTCCGGGAGGATCCCGCGATAAGTAATGGTCACGGACTTGTTGAAGTCGGTGACCACGAATTTGACGTCCAGCGAATCAGGGGAACGTTGCAGCGAACCTTTCTCGACCATGCCGCCGGCGCGGATGCGGGTGTCCTGCGGCGCTTCGCCGTTGGCGATCTGGGTCGGGGTGTAAAACAGGTTGATGTTCTGCTGCAGGGCGCTCAGGGCCAGGCCGACGGCAGCGCCGACCCCGACCAGAATTGCCAGGATGATGATCAAGCGTTTTTTGCGCAGCGGATTCACTTGCCGTTCTCCCGGCGCAGACGACGCGCCTCTTGTTGCAGATAACGCTTGCGGGCCGCGATCGGCGCCGCCACGTTGAGGATCAGTACCGCCAGACAGATGCCGTAGGCCGACCAGACATACAGGCCGTGATGGCCCATGGCGAGGAAGTCGCCGAATGACGCGAAACTCATCGAGCGGCCTCCAGGCTGTTCTGCACTTCTTCTTTCACCCAACTGGCGCGGGCTTCGCGCTTGAGTACTTCAAGGCGCATGCGCAGCAACAGCACGGCGCCGAAGAAACAGTAGAACCCCAGCACCGTCAGCAACAGCGGTAGCCACATCTCGACGGGCATCGCCGGTTTTTCGGTGAGGGTGAAGGTCGCGCCCTGGTGCAGGGTGTTCCACCACTCCACCGAGTATTTGATGATCGGAATGTTGATCACACCGACGATGGCCAGCACCGCGCAGGCCTTGGCGGCGCTGTCGCGATTGCTAATGGCGTTGCCCAGCGCGATCACGCCGAAATACAGAAACAGCAGAATCAGCATCGAGGTCAGCCGCGCGTCCCAGACCCACCACGAACCCCAGGTCGGCTTGCCCCAGATCGCCCCGGTGACCAGCGCCACGGCGGTCATCCACGCGCCGATCGGCGCGGCGCATTGCAGGGCGACGTCGGCCAGTTTCATCTTCCACACCAGCCCGACCACACCGCACACCGCCAGCATCACGTAGATCGACTGAGCGAGCATCGCTGCGGGTACGTGGATATAGATGATGCGAAAGCTGTTGCCTTGCTGATAGTCCGGCGGCGCGAAGGCCAGGCCCCAGACGACGCCGACAGCGATCAGCAGCAACGCTGCAATGCTCAGCCACGGCAGGAACTTGCTGCTGATGCCGTAGAACCACTTGGGCGAGCCGAGCTTGTGAAACCAGGTCCAGTTCATACTGTTTCCATCACGGGTGCCGCTCATCGGTGTGAGCAGTCTCAGGGCCTTTGCTGGTTAAATTTTAACCAGACCTCATTATTCGCCGACGCTGATCTTCAGGCCAGCAGCTATTGCAAAGGGTGTCAGGGTTATCGCCAGGGCGGTCAGGCTACCAAGCCACAACAGATAACCAATCGCCGGCATCCCCTGCAACGCCGCCTGCAAGGCGCCACTGCCCAGGATCAACACCGGGATGTACAACGGCAGAATCAGCAGCGCCAGCAACAGGCCACCGCGCTTCAGACCGACCGTCAACGCCGCGCCCACCGCGCCGAGCAAACTCAGCACCGGTGTACCCAGCAGCAACGAAAGCAGCAATACCGGCAGACACGCAGCCGGCAACCCGAGCATCAACGCCAGTAACGGCGAGAGCAAAACCAGTGCCAGCCCGGAAAAAAGCCAGTGTGCCAGCACCTTGGCCAATACCAGAAGTGGCAGGGGGTGCGGCGAAAGGACCCACTGTTCGAGGGATCCGTCTTCGAAATCACTGCGGAAAAGCCCGTCCAGCGAGAGCAGGACCGACAAAAGTGCCGCCACCCAGACTAACCCCGGGGACAAGTTTTGCAATACTTGAGTTTCCGGTCCGACGGCCAGCGGGAACAGGGCGATGACGATGGCGAAGAAAATAAGCGGATTGGCCAGCTCCGCCGGGCGGCGGAACAGCAGTCGGGATTCACGGGCAACCAGCAGGCCGAACACACTCATACCGCCCAATTCCCCAGATCGATGTCGCGATAACCGGCCGGCATCCGGCTCAAGGTGTGGTGCGTGGTGAGCACCACCAGCCCTCCCCGTTCGCAGTGCCCGGCCAGGTGTTCTTCAAGCTGTGCCACGCCCTGCTTGTCGAGGGCGGTGAAGGGTTCGTCGAGAATCCACAACGGCGGGCTGTCCAGATACAACCGCGCCAGCGCCACGCGGCGCTGCTGGCCGGCAGACAGACTATGGCAGGGAACATCCTCGAAACCACGCAATCCAACCGCCGCCAGGGCCTGCCAGATGGCGTCGCGTTCGGCGGGTTGATGCAGGGCGCAGAGCCAGGCGAGGTTTTCTTCCGGCGTAAGCAAGTCCTTGATCCCGGCGGCGTGACCGATCCACAACAGGTTGCGTGCCAGTTCGCTGCGTTGCTCGCCCAGCGGCTTGCCGTTGAGCAGCACCTGACCGTCGGTCGGCTGCATCAGGCCGGCCAGCAAGCGCAACAAGCTGGTCTTGCCGCTGCCGTTGGGACCGCTGATCTGCACCATATCGCCACTGGCCAGTCTCAATTCGAGATTGTCGAAGAGCAGTCTGAGATCACGTTCACACGCGAGGGCAACGGTTTGCAGGACAGGACTGGTCAAGGGATCACGGGCCTTATACGGTTCAAGTCGGCTCTGGCGCGGCCGTTAAAGAGTTGCAGCATAAATGCAATGACGGCTCAATCCAGAGAGCTGCGTCAAACAATTGCTATGTTTTTTGAACGAATGGAAGGACGGGCGGCATTATACATGGCGTCCCCCGCTCTCCCGAGTGCATTTTCCTCAGGTTGTGTCCGCGTATGACAGGCGAAATGAACATCCTCCCGCTCCCGCCCACCACCCCGGCGACCGCTCGCCCGCAGGTGGGTGAGCTGTTGAAGTTGCTGACGCCGGTCGACGGGCTGATTGCCGCCGGCCAGAGCGCCAAGGCCGAGGTGTTGTCGCTCAAGCAGGCGGATCAGACCTTTCAATTGCTGCTCAAGGTGACACTGGACAGCGGCCGTCAGACCACCGTGCAAGCCACCAGCAATCTGCCGCTGCCTCAGGGCACCAGCCTGGCGATCACCCAGCCGTCGGCGGGCAATCTGGCGATCACCGTGCAACAGGCCATCGCCAGCAGCGTCGCCACCCTCACCCGCATCGACACCGCGCAATTGCCGGTCGGCACGCTGCTGCAAGGCAAGGTGCTGACGGCTCAGGTCTTGCCGCAGGTTCCGGGGCAACCGACGGTTTACCGCTCGATGGTCAGCCTGCTCAACACCGCGCTCAGCGGCAGCACCCTGAGCATCGACAGCCCGCAACCGTTGCGCATCGGCACCCTGCTGTCGGCGCTGGTGCAAGACTCGCAGACCCTGAAGTTCCTGCCGCTGAGCAATCGCCAGGAACAACTGGCGGTCAGCCAGCAACTAGTCAGTCAGCAAAGCCGTCAGGGTTCGCTCGACGGCTTGCTGAAAATGCTCCAGAGCCTGCCGCCCGCCACTGATCAGACGTCCCGGGATTTGCGCGCCGCCGTGGACAGGCTGCTCGCCAACCTGCCCGACGTGCAGCAACTGAGCACCCCAAAAGGTCTGGCCCAGGCGCTGGCCAACAGCGGTGTGTTCCTGGAGACCAAACTGCTGACCGGACAGAACCCGGCGCTGGTTCCGGACATGAAAGCCGATCTGCTCAAGCTGATCGCCCAGCTCACCCCCGGCCTGCCGGGCAACACCAACCTGAACGCGATCATCGCCGCCAACACTCTGGCTCAGGCGCTACCGAGTTTCGTGCGCAACGCCCTCGGCATGCTCGGTCAGGTCAGCGCGAAACCGGTACCAAGCAGCTTCCCGCTGCCCGACCGGTTGCTGCAAAGTCTGGAAGGCGAAGGCGATCTGGAGCATCTGCTGCGCCTCGCCGCAGCCGCCGTGTCACGCCTGCAGAGTCATCAGCTGTCGAGCCTGGAGCAGACCGGCGTCACCGACGACGGCCGCCTGCTCAGCACCTGGCAACTGGAAATCCCGATGCGCAACCTGCAGGACATCGTGCCGCTGCAGGTCAAGTTCCAGCGCGAAGAAGCGCCGCAGAAACAGGAATCGAACGAGCAGCGCCGCGATGAACGGGAACCGAAACAACAACTGTGGCGCGTCGATCTGGCGTTCGACATGGAACCGCTGGGGCCGATGCAGATTCAGGCACAGTTGATAAGCGGCAGCCTGTCCAGCCAGTTATGGGCCGAGCGGCCGTACACCGCGAGCCTGATCGAAAGCAATCTGACCGCACTGCGCCAGCGTCTGCTGGATTCCGGGCTGAATGTCGGCGACCTCGACTGCCACCTCGGCACCCCGCCGCAAGGCATCCAAACCCGCCTCGAACACCGCTGGGTCGACGAAACCGCATGAATGACACCACCGCTCCACGCCAGGCCATCGCCCTCAAATACGACGGCAGCCACGCCCCGACCCTCACCGCCAAGGGCGACGAAGAACTGGCCGAAGAAATCCTGCGGATCGCCCGCGACTGTGAAGTACCGATCTACGAGAACGCCGAACTGGTGAAGTTGCTGGCGCGCATGGAACTGGGCGACAGCATTCCTGAAGAGCTGTACCGCACGATCGCCGAAATCATCGCGTTTGCCTGGAACCTCAAGGGCAAGTTCCCGGCGGGACACAATCCGGATGCGCCGATGGTCGAGAAAGACGTCACCGAACGCGGCGACGATTATTGAGACTTCAAAGACGCCTTCGCGAGCAAGCTCGCTCCCACATTGGTTCGGCGTACACCGATCTAATGTGGGAGCGAGCTTGCTCGCGAATAGGCCATCAGCTTGAGCGCAAAAATCAGTTCTTGTGCAGCTTGCGCATCAACTCCGCCTCAGCCTGGGTCAACCCGCAGGACTGGGTCAGCTCATCAACACTCGCGCCCATCCCCACCAGCTTCGCCGCCTGGGCGAATGACAGGCTGGAAGGATCGCGCTGTTCGAGCTGGGAGATTTTGTCCGGGATCGGACCGACGACCGAGCGCAGCTCGTGCAGGGCTTCGCCCATGCGCACGTTGCCGTTCTGGTAATCGTCGACACGCTTGGCCAGGTCCTTGATGCGCTGATCACGCAGCGCATCGCCCTGGGCCTGTTGCGCAGCGATCACGCGCTGCGCCTTGATGTACGCCAGAAACATCGCCAGCGTGCCTGCCCAGAACAGGAACAGGACAATGACCGCTACCTCCAGAATCAATCAGATGTTCTCCAGTTCCGACCATTCTTCTTCAGTCATCATCTTGTCCAGCTCGACCAGGATCAGCAACTCGTTGTTCTTGTTGCATACGCCCTGGATGAACTTGGCCGACTCTTCGTTACCGACGTTCGGTGCGGTCTCGATTTCCGACTGACGCAGGTAAACCACTTCAGCCACGCTGTCGACCATGATGCCGACCACTTGCTTGTCGGCTTCGATGATGACGATACGGGTGTTGTCGCTGATCTCGCCGCTCATCAGGCCGAAGCGCTGACGGGTGTCGATCACGGTCACCACGTTGCCGCGCAGGTTGATGATGCCCAGCACGTAGCTTGGCGCACCCGGAACCGGAGCGATCTCGGTGTAGCGCAGGACTTCCTGAACGCGCATCACGTTGATGCCGTAGGTTTCGTTGTCCAGCTTGAAGGTCACCCATTGCAGAATCGGATCTTCGGAACCCTTTGCCGCCGTAGCCTTGTCGTTCATACCCTAGCCCCTCGAAAAACCGCGCCTGGCGGTGTGTGTTTCGTTCGCCGGCATTTGAATGCCGGTACTGTCTTTATGTCGGTTTGTGGTTCGGCTTACTGCCGGACATGTGCTTTGCCCCACCGCTGGCGATCAACTCGGCCAGAGCGGAGACATCGAGCAAGGCGCACATGTGTTCAATCACCGTGCCGGCGAGCCATGGCCGCTGACCCCGCTGACTTCTCCATTTGATTTCATTCGGATCCAGACGCAGCGAGCGACTGACCTGATGCACCGCCAGGCCCCACTCGTAACCCTGAACCGAAATCACGTATTGCAGACCCTGACGGAAGTCATCGCGATAGCGATCCGGCATGACCCAGCGCGCGGTGTCCAGCACCTTAAGGTTGCCGGCCTGGCTCGGCAGGATGCCGAGGAACCACTCCGGCTGACCGAACAGTGGCGTCAGTTCGTGGCCGGCCAGCGAATAGATCGAGCCCAGGCACACCAGCGGCACCGCCAGCGTCAGCCCGGCCACGTCGAACAGCAGGCACTCGAACGCTTCCGACGCCCAGGCCGGACGGCCATCGGTTTCCACCGGTGGCGGCGTATTGCTGGGTGGCAGATGCACTTCGACCAGCGGCGCCACCAGGGTCGGCTCGACCGGGGCTGGCGCAGGCGCTTCAGGTGCGGGCTCTGGCGCCGCCGGAACCGGAGGGGTTTGCAGAAGCTGGGATTGCAGCAGCGGTGCCAGAGTCGAAACCACGCGCACCGGTTCAGGCTCTTTGATCAACGTCGCAGGTGCCTTCGCCACCACAGCGGCAGGCGCTACGACCGGGGCGACCGGCCGGGCGGCTTTTTGCGCATCCCGGGCCTGCTCTTCAAGCACGGCAGCCTGGAATTCATCGAGTGCCGCAGCGGTCTCGACCTCCTCGGCCGGCGCTGCGATTTCCTGCTCGACCTCGTCTGTCACTTCCTGCAGCAAGCTGTCCAGATAGGACTGCACAGCCAGTTGCGGACGCGAAGTCAGTTTGATCGGCCGATTCATCCTCAAGCCACCTGCGGAACGAGTTGCTGCGCCAGCAGATGCTTGAGCAGTGCGCGGTAAGCCAGCACGCCACGGCTTTTGCCGTCGAACTGCGAAGGGGTGACACCGGCACGACTGGCGTCGCGCAGACGGGTATCGACCGGGATGTAACCCTGCCAGATCTCGTCGGGGAATTTGTCGCGCAGCACGCGCAAGGTGCCCATCGACGCCTGGGTGCGGCGGTCGAACAGGGTCGGCACGATGCTGAACGGCAGCGCCTGCTTGCGCGAGCGGTTGATCATCGCCAGGGTGTTGACCATGCGTTCCAGGCCTTTGACGGCCAGGTGCTCGGTCTGCACCGGGATCACCAGTTGCTGACTGGCGGCCAAGGCGTTGACCATCAGCACGCCGAGCAATGGCGGGCTGTCGATGATCGCGTAATCGAAGTCCTGCCACAGCTGCGCCAGACTCTTGGCGATCACCAGGCCCAGACCGCTCTGCCCCGGCGACTGGCGCTCAAGGGTGGCCAGCGCGGTGCTCGACGGCAACAGGGAAATGCGTTCATCGCTGGTGGACAGCAGCAACTGGCCCGGCAGGCCTTGCGGCACGCCGCCCTTGTGCAGAAACAGGTCGTAGTTGCTGTGTTCCAGGCTGTCGGGGTCGTAACCGAAATAGCTGGTCATCGAGCCGTGCGGGTCGAGATCGACCACGACCACGCGCTTGCCCGCCTCTGCCAGCAAACCGGCTAAAGCGATGGAAGAAGTGGTTTTACCAACACCACCCTTTTGATTGGCGACTGCCCAGACTCTCATTCAGATCGTTCCTCCCGGCCGGGATACTCGGCCGAGACATGGTTCAGCGTATTAATGCGGGCGACGGAGAATTGACGGCACTCTCGCGTCCCGGCGTCTTGACCGGGGTCGGTGCAGTTTGTGTGCCAGCACGCTTCAACGCGGCGTCCGGTGTTGCATTGGCGGTTCCGGTGCCGGTCAGGCTGCGGCGCACATCGAGATTGCGCGACACCACCAGCACCACGCGACGGTTCTTCGCCCGGCCTTCGGCCGTGGCGTTGTTGGCAACCGGCTGAAATTCGCCGTAGCCCACCGAGGCCAGACGCCCAGGGTTCACGCCCTGCATCGCCAGCATGCGCACGATGCTCGCCGAACGCGCCGAGGACAATTCCCAGTTGGTCGGGTACTGCGCGGTGCGGATCGGTTGATCGTCGGTGAAGCCTTCGACGTGGATCGGGTTATCGAACGGTTTGAGGATCGCCGCGACCTTGTCGATGATGTTGAACGCGATGTCGCTCGGCATCGCATCACCGCTGCCGAACAACAGGCTGGAGTTGAGTTCAATCTCGACCCACAGCTCGTTGCCGCGCACGGTCATCTGGTTGCTTGCGATCAGGTCGCCGAATGCGGCGCTGATGTCATCGGCGATGCTTTTGAGCGGATCGCTGGCCCCGGCGATGCCGGCGTCGACCTGTTCGGCGTCCTTGACCAGCGGCTTGGCCGGGGTCACGGTCTTCGGTCGTTCTTCACCGATCGGAATCGGCTTGAGCGCGCGGTCGGAGTCGGTGAAGACCCCGATCAGCGCTTCGGAGATGATCTTGTACTTGCCTTCGTTGATCGACGAGATGGAGTACATCACCACGAAAAAGGCAAAGAGCAAGGTGATGAAGTCGGCGTAGGAAACCAGCCAACGTTCATGGTTTACGTGCTCTTCATGCTGGCGACGACGTGCCATGAGGTTAGTCCCTTAATCCATGAAGCCCTGAAGCTTCAACTCGATGGAGCGTGGGTTTTCACCTTCAGCGATCGACAGGATCCCTTCCAACAACATTTCGCGATAACGCGACTGTCGCAACGCGATTGACTTGAGCTTGGCGGCAACCGGCAGCAATACCAGGTTGGCACTGGCCACACCGTAGATGGTAGCGACGAACGCGACCGCAATCCCGTTGCCCAGCTGCGACGGATCGGCCAGGTTGCCCATCACGTGGATCAGGCCCATCACCGCACCGATGATGCCGATGGTCGGCGCGTAGCCACCCATGCTTTCAAACACTTTGGCCGCTTCGACGTCGCGGGCTTCCTGAGTGTAGAAATCCACTTCGAGGATGCTGCGGATCGCTTCCGGCTCGGCGCCGTCGACCAGCAGTTGCAGACCTTTGCGCGAGTAAGCGTCGGGCTCGGCATCCGCCACGCCTTCCAGGCCCAGCAGACCTTCCTTGCGGGCGGTGAGGCTCCAGTTGACGACGCGGTCGATGCCGCCCGCCAGATCCACACGCGGCGGGAAAAAGATCCAGGCCAGAATCTGCATGGCGCGCTTGAACGCGCTCATCGGCGATTGCAGCAGCGCGGCACCGATGGTGCCACCGAGCACGATCAGCGCCGCCGGGCCGTTGGCCAGCGCGCCGAGGTGACCACCTTCAAGGTAGTTGCCGCCGATGATGGCGACGAACGCCATGATGATCCCGATAAGGCTTAGAACATCCATCAGACGCATGCCTCGACCAGGTGCTTGCCGATATCGTCCAGGCTGTACACCGCGTCGGCGAGGTCAGCTTTGACGATGGCCATCGGCATGCCGTAGATCACGCAACTGGCTTCGTCCTGCGCCCAGATCGTGCTGCCGCCCTGCTTGAGCAGGCGTGCACCTTCACGACCATCGGCGCCCATGCCGGTCAGTACGACCGCCAGAACTTTGTCGCTGTAGGATTTGGCCGCAGAGCCGAAGGTGATGTCCACGCACGGCTTGTAGTTCAGACGCTCGTCGCCCGGCAGGATTTTCACCGCGCCACGGCCGTCGATCATCATCTGCTTGCCACCCGGTGCCAGCAGCGCCAGGCCCGGACGCAGGATGTCGCCATCCTCGGCTTCCTTGACGCTGATGCGGCACAGCTTGTCCAGACGTTCAGCGAAAGCCTTGGTGAAGGCTGCCGGCATGTGCTGGATCAGCACGATCGGTGCCGGGAAACTGGCCGGCAACTGGGTCAGAACCCGTTGCAGCGCTACCGGGCCGCCAGTCGATGTACCAATGGCGACGAGCTTGTAGTTTTTGCGTTTCGGGGCTGGCGACGAAGCGCTGGCCGCTGGCGCGCGAGTCGGTGCAGGCGCAGGTGCCGGACGGGCCGGAGCACTGTGGCTGCCAAAGCTCGAAGTCGCCGGCGCAGGAGTCGGCGCAGCTGCAGGTGCAGCGGCAGGCGCCGGCGCACTGTAGGCACTGAAACGACGGTTGCTGCGCGAGATGCTGTGTACCTTCTCGCACAGCAGTTGCTTGACCTTCTCCGGATTGCGGGAGATGTCTTCGAAATTCTTCGGCAGGAAATCCACCGCACCGGCATCCAGCGCATCCAGGGTGACCCGGGCGCCTTCGTGGGTCAGCGAGGAGAACATCAACACCGGCGTCGGGCAGCGCTGCATGATGTGCCGCACGGCCGTGATGCCATCCATCATCGGCATCTCGTAGTCCATGGTGATCACATCCGGCTTGAGGGCCTGGGCCTGATCGATCGCCTCTTTACCGTTGGTTGCCGTGCCGACAACCTGGATGCTCGGATCCGCTGAAAGAATTTCCGAGACGCGGCGGCGGAAAAAACCCGAATCGTCCACCACCAGGACTTTGACTGCCATAAACACTCCATTAGGTGCGGCGGGACGTTGTCGCCCCGCCGCCCCGGATTCAAATACGCCGTGCGGCGTAACGCTTGAGCATGCTCGGAACATCGAGAATCAGTGCAATGCGGCCGTCACCGGTGATGGTGGCGCCGGACATGCCCGGGGTTCCCTGCAGCATCTTGCCCAATGGCTTGATGACCACTTCTTCCTGGCCGACCAGTTGATCGACGACGAAGCCGATCCGCTGGGTGCCCACCGAAAGGATCACCACATGGCCTTCGCGCTGCTCTTCGTGAGCGGCGGAGCTGACCAGCCAGCGCTTGAGGTAGAACAACGGCAGCGCCTTGTCCCGCACGATCACCACTTCCTGGCCGTCCACCACGTTGGTGGTCGACAGGTCGAGGTGGAAGATTTCGTTGACGTTCACCAGCGGGAACGCGAACGCCTGGTTGCCGAGCATCACCATCAGGGTCGGCATGATCGCCAGCGTCAGCGGTACCTTGATGACGATCTTCGAGCCCTGGCCCTTGGTCGAGTAGATGTTGATCGAGCCGTTGAGCTGGGAAATCTTGGTCTTCACCACGTCCATGCCGACACCACGGCCGGACACGTCGGAGATCTCGGTCTTGGTTGAGAAACCCGGGGCGAAAATCAGGTTGTAGCACTCGGTGTCGCTCAGGCGATCGGCGGCATCCTTGTCCATCACTCCGCGTTTCACGGCGATGGCACGCAGGACGTTCGGGTCCATGCCTTTGCCGTCGTCGGAGATCGACAGCAGGATGTGGTCGCCTTCCTGCTCGGCAGCCAGGATCACCTTGCCGCCACGGGCCTTGCCCGAGGCTTCACGTTCTTCCGGCGACTCGATGCCGTGGTCGACCGCGTTGCGCACCAAGTGGACCAGCGGGTCGGCCAGCGCCTCGACGAGGTTCTTGTCGAGGTCGGTCTCTTCACCCACCAGTTCCAGGTTGATCTCTTTCTTGAGCTGACGCGCCAGGTCGCGAACCAGACGCGGGAAGCGGCCGAAGACTTTCTTGATCGGCTGCATCCGGGTCTTCATGACGGCGGTCTGCAAGTCGGCGGTGACTACGTCCAGGTTCGACACGGCCTTCTGCATCGACTCGTCGCCGCTGTTCAGGCCCAGACGTACCAGACGGTTACGCACCAGCACCAGCTCACCGACCATGTTCATGATTTCGTCGAGACGCGCGGTGTCAACGCGAACGGTGGTCTCGGCTTCGCTCGCCGGTTTTTCCGGTGGCGGAGTCGCCGGTGCACGGGCCGGAGCCGGTGCCGCAGCGGCAGCCGGTTTCGCCGGTTCGGCTTTCGGCTCAGGCGCTTTCGCGGCGGGTTTTGCCGCAGCGGCCGGGGCCTTGGCAGCAGGCGCTGCAACAGCTGCAGCATTGCCGGCGGTCACGACGGCGCCGGTGGCGACATCAGTGAACTTGCCTTTGCCATGCAGATCGTCGAGCAGCGCTTCGAACTCGTGGTCGGTGATCAGATCGCTACCGGCCGCAGCCGCTGCCGGAGCAGTCGTCGCAGGAACCGAAGCAATCGCCGACTCCAGCGCATCGACGGCAAAGTTGCCCTTGCCGTGCAACTGATCGAGCAAGGCTTCGAATTCGTCGTCGGTGATGTCCGAGCTGTCGCCCGCCGCCGGAGCCGCCGGGGCAGCGGCCGCCGGGGCCACGGCGTCGGCCGCGAACTGGCCCTTGCCATGCAACTGGTCGAGCAGCGACTCGAACTCGGCGTCGGTGATTTCATCGCTGGCCGCCTCGTCGGAAGCAGGCGCGGCGGCAGCCGCCGGGGCCTCGGCTTCAGCCTTGACGGCGCTCAGCGAGTCCAGCAACTGTTCAAATTCGTTATCGGTGATGTCGCCGGAGTCGCCGGTTTCGTTTTCAACGACCAGCTCTTCGATCATCTCGGCAACGGGCGAAGCCGGGGCTTCATCCGCCGATTGCGGCTCGGCCAGGCGCGCCAGAGCGGCCAGCAGTTCCGGGGTGGCGGCGGTGATCGGGCTGCGATCACGGACTTCGCCGAACATGCTGTTCACCGCGTCCAGCGCTTCGAGCACCACGTCCATCAGTTCTGCATCGACGCGTCGCTCACCCTTGCGCAGGATGTCGAACACGTTTTCGGCGATGTGACAGCACTCCACCAGCTCGTTGAGCTGAAGGAAGCCGGCGCCCCCTTTTACAGTGTGGAAACCGCGAAAAATTGCGTTGAGCAGATCTGCGTCATCCGGGCGGCTTTCCAGCTCGACCAGTTGTTCGGACAGTTGCTCAAGAATCTCGCCGGCCTCAACCAGGAAATCCTGAAGGATCTCTTCATCGGCGCCGAAGCTCATTAATGGGGTGCTCCTACAGGTCTAAAAACCCAAAAAACCTATAATTCCAAAACTCTAGAATCCAAGGCTGGATAACAAATCGTCCACATCGTCCTGACCGGACACAACGTCTTCTCGTTTATCGGCATGAATCTGCGGACCTTCACCCTGCGAGAGATGTTTTTGTGGATCTTTTTCAGCAAGCATCGCCGCACGGTCATGTTCGATGCCCGCAAAGCGGTCCACCTGGCTGGCCATGAGCACGAGCTTGAGCAGGTTGCTTTCGACTTCGGTGACCAATTGGGTCACACGCTTGATCACTTGACCGGTGAGGTCCTGGTAATCCTGGGCGAGCAGAATGTCGTTCAGATTGCTCGACACCGCGCGGTTGTCCGCGCTGCTACGTGCCAGAAAACCGTCGACCCGGCGCGCCAGTTCACGGAACTCTTCAGCCCCGACCTCACGGCGCATGAAGCGGCCCCAGTCGGCGCTCAAGGCCTGGGCTTCGTCAGCCAGGCCATTGACCACAGGGGTCGCGCTCTCCACCAGATCCATGGTGCGGTTGGCGGCAGCTTCGGTCAGTTTGACCACGTAGCCCAGGCGCTCGGTAGCGTCGGTGATTTGCGACACTTCCTCAGCCTGTGGCATGTGCGGATCGATCTGGAAATTGACGATCGCACTGTGCAGTTCACGCGTGAGCTTGCCCACTTCCTGGTACAGGCCACGGTCACGGGTCTGATTGAGCTCATGGATCAGTTGCACCGCGTCGCCGAACCTGCCCTTTTCAAGGCTTTCGACCAGTTCGACCGCGTGTTTTTTCAGGGTCGACTCGAAGTCGCCCTGTGAAGATTCTTTATGCTCCATAGCTCCCCCGCGCGTTCATCAGCCGATGCGTTCGAAAATCTTCTCGATTTTTTCTTTCAACGCCTGGGCCGTGAAAGGTTTGACCACATAGCCGTTCACGCCGGCCTGGGCCGCTTCGATGATCTGCTCGCGCTTGGCTTCAGCGGTCACCATCAGCACCGGCAGGTGCTTGAGTTTTTCATCGGCGCGCACGTGGCGCAGCAGGTCGATACCGGTCATGCCGGGCATGTTCCAGTCGGTCACCAGAAAGTCGATGCTGCCGCTGTTGAGCACCGGAATGGCGGTGGTGCCATCGTCGGCTTCAACGGTGTTGGTGAACCCCAGATCACGCAACAGGTTCTTGATGATCCGCCGCATCGTTGAGAAGTCATCAACGATGAGGATTTTCATGTCTTTGTTCAATTCGACCTCCAAGCAGTCTTAAACGCGCCCAGCACCTGGACGCGCCATTTCAATCAATCCGGCAAAACACTCGATGACTGTCTGGAGCACAACAGATCGAGACCGGTGCCGTTCACCACCGCACCAGCCTCGTTCGCAGTGTCCCCACACTGCCTTCAGCGCGCTCGCCACTCCCCCAAACGCCCCCGCAAGCGGGCCGCGCACTGGCTGTGTAACTGGCTGACCCGCGATTCACTGACGCCAAGGACTTCACCGATCTCCTTGAGGTTCAGCTCTTCGTCGTAGTACAGCGCCAACACCAGTCGCTCACGCTCCGGCAAATTGGCAATCGCGTCCGCCAGCGCGGCCTGGAAACGTTCGTCCTCCAGATCGCGCGACGGCTCCAGATGAGCACTGGCGCCATCCTCGTGCAGCCCTTCGTGTTCGCCGTCCTGCAACAGGTCGTCGAAACTGAACAGCCGGCTGCCCAGGGTGTCGTTCAAAATCCCGTAGTAATCGTCGAGACTCAATTGGAGTTCGGCCGCAACTTCGTGATCTTTAGCGTCACGGCCGGTTTTAGCTTCAATTGCTCGAATCGCGTCGCTGACCATGCGCGTATTGCGGTGAACCGAGCGCGGTGCCCAGTCCCCCTTACGGACTTCATCGAGCATCGCACCGCGGATCCGGATGCCCGCGTACGTTTCAAAACTGGCGCCTTTGCTCGCGTCGTATTTGGTCGAGACTTCAAGCAGGCCGATCATCCCGGCCTGGATCAGGTCTTCGACCTGCACACTGGCCGGCAATCGCGCCAGCAAGTGGTAGGCGATGCGCTTGACCAGCGGCGCGTAACGCTCGATCAGCTCGTACTGCGCATCACGCGCCGACTTTTTGTAAAGGTTCATACCGCTGGCGGTCATAGCACAGGTCCTGCCGTTTGCTGCACGAGGCGCTCGACGAAAAATTCGAGGTGGCCGCGCGGGTTGGCGGGCAGCGGCCAGGTGTCGACCTTCTGTGCGATCGCCTTGAACGCCAGTGCGCACTTGGAACGCGGGAAGGCTTCATAGACCGCACGCTGCTTCTGCACCGCTTTGCGCACGCTTTCGTCGTAGGGCACCGCGCCGACGTATTGTAGGGCGACGTCGAGGAAGCGATCCGTGACCTTGGTCAACTTGGCGAACAGATTGCGACCTTCCTGCGGGCTCTGGGCCATGTTGGCCAGGACGCGGAAGCGGTTCATGCCGTAATCGCGGTTCAGCAGCTTGATCAGCGCGTAGGCGTCGGTGATCGAGGTCGGCTCGTCGCAGACCACCAGCAACACTTCCTGCGCTGCGCGAACGAAACTGACTACCGAGTCACCAATACCTGCAGCGGTGTCGATCACCAGCACGTCGAGGTTGTCGCCGATGTCGCTGAAGGCCTGGATCAGGCCGGCATGCTGGGCCGGGCTCAAGTGAACCATGCTCTGGGTGCCGGAAGCGGCCGGCACGATGCGGATCCCGCCGGGGCCCTGCAACAGCACGTCGCGCAGCTCGCAGCGGCCTTCGATCACATCGGCCAGGGTACGTTTGGGGGTGAGGCCCAGCAGAACGTCGACGTTCGCCAGCCCCAGGTCGGCGTCCAGCAGCATGACCCGACGGCCAAGCTCTGCCAGGGCCAGGGACAAGTTCACTGACACATTAGTCTTGCCGACGCCACCTTTGCCGCCGGTCACCGCGATCACCTGTACGGGATGCATGCTGCCCATGTTATTTCTTTACCTTGTCTTGCATAGACGGAGGCCACATTACTGGCTGCGCGTTCACAACCGGAACAATGCATGGCAGACCATCGATGTAGGTACAAAAACGGTTCATTACCTCAGCCAACCTGCTTGGTCGGGCTGTGGTAGATATCAGCGAACATGTCAGCCATGGCTTCTTCGCTGGGTTCTTCCTGCATTTGCACACTGACGGCGCGGCTGACCAGTTGATGACGGCGCGGCAGATGCAGATCATCCGGAATACGCGGCCCATCGGTCAGGTAGGCAACCGGCAGTTCGTGACTGATCGCCAGGCTCAACACTTCGCCAAGGCTTGCCGTCTCATCCAGTTTAGTCAGGATGCACCCGGCCAGCCCGCAACGCTTGTAACTGTGATAAGCGGCGGTTAGAACCTGTTTCTGGCTGGTGGTTGCCAGCACCAGATAATTTTTTGACCGAATGCCACGACCGGCCAGACTTTCCAGCTGCATGCGCAGGGCCGGATCGCTGGCCTGCAGGCCGGCGGTGTCGATCAGCACCACGCGCTTGCGCAGCAGAGGATCCAGCGCCTGCACCAGGGACTGGCCCGGATCGACGTGGGTCACCGACACATTGAGGATGCGGCCCAGCGTCTTGAGCTGCTCCTGCGCGCCGATGCGGAAACTGTCCATGCTCACCAGCGCGATGTTCTGCGCGCCGTACTTGAGCACGTAGCGGGCGGCCAGTTTGGCCAGGGTGGTGGTCTTGCCCATGCCGGCAGGACCGACCATGGCAATGACCCCGCCCTCTTCCAGCGGCTCGACTTCCGGCACGGCAATCATTCGTGCCAGATGCGCCAGCAGCATGCGCCAGGCCTGACGAGGCTCGTCGATCTCGGTGATCATCGACAACAGATCGCGGGACAGCGGGCCGGACAAACCGATGCGTTGCAGACGACGGTACAGATTGGCCTGGGCCGGACGACTGCCTTGCAACTGGTTCCAGGCCAGGGTGCCGAGTTGCACTTCCATCAGCTCGCGCAGGCTGTTGAGTTCGAAACGCATCGAGTCCAGCGCACGCGGGTCGACGCCAGCGGCGGCCGGCGCAGGCGCCGGGGCTGGACGGGCCGGAGCCTCGTAGGTCGGTTCGGTCAGCGGTTCGGCAGCGGTCAGCGGCAGGCCGGCCGTCAACGGCAACCCGGCGAACAGCTGGCGATTGGTGTTGCCGTCGGCTTCGCCACGCAGGCTCAGCTCGGCCTGGGCGGTGACGATGCGCGACTGAGTCTTGCGCAGCTCATCCTCGAGTTCCATGTTCGGAACACGCGGGGCCAGCGCCGACAGTTTGTAATCGAGCGCCGCCGTCAGCTCGACGCCGCCGGCGATGCGGCGGTTGCCAATAATGGCGGCATCAGCGCCCAGCTCATCACGAACCAGCTTCATGGCCTGACGCATATCGGCGGCGAAAAAACGCTTAACTTGCATAAACCACTACCTCAGCCGTTGGGCCCTACTGTCGCAACGATGGTCACTTGCTTGTTGTCCGGAATTTCCTGATAGGCCAGCACATGCAGTCCGGGAACTGCCAGGCGACCAAAGCGCGAGAGCATCGCGCGAACCGGGCCTGCTACCAACAGGATCACCGGCTGACCTTGCATTTCCTGGCGCTGCGCCGCTTCGATCAGCGAACGCTGCAGCTTCTCGGCCATGCTCGGCTCCAGCAGAACGCCCTCTTCCGAGCCTTGTCCTGCCTTCTGCAGACTATTGAGCAATATTTGTTCCAACCTTGGCTCCAGCGTGATAACTGGCAGCTCCGACTCAGTCCCTACAATGCTTTGGACGATGGCGCGGGAAACACCGACCCGCACAGCGGCCACCAAAGCGGCGGTATCTTGACTCTTGGCGGCATTGTTGGCGATGGCTTCGGCAATGCTGCGGATATCGCGCACCGGCACGTGCTCGGCCAGCAACGCCTGCAATACTTTGAGCAGCTGCGACAGCGTGACCACGCCCGGCACCAGCTCTTCGGCCAGCTTCGGCGAGCTCTTGGCCAGCAATTGCATCAGTTGCTGTACTTCTTCGTGGCCGATCAGCTCGCTGGAGTGCTTGTACAGAATCTGGTTCAAGTGGGTCGCAACCACGGTGCTGGCATCGACCACGGTGTAACCGAGCGATTGCGCCTGCGCGCGCTGGCTGACCTCGATCCACACCGCCTCCAGGCCGAAAGCCGGATCTTTGGCGGTAATCCCGTTGAGCGTGCCGTAGACCTGCCCCGGGTTGATCGCCAGTTCGCGATCCGGGTAGATCTCGGCCTCGGCCAGGATCACGCCCATCAGCGTCAGGCGATAGGCGCTCGGCGCCAGGTCGAGGTTGTCGCGGATGTGCACGGTCGGCATCAGGAAGCCCAGATCCTGCGAAAGCTTCTTGCGCACGCCCTTGATCCGCGCCAGCAACTGGCCGCCCTGGTTGCGGTCCACCAGCGGAATCAAGCGGTAGCCGACTTCCAGGCCGATCATGTCGATCGGGGTCACGTCGTCCCAGCCCAACTCCTTGGTTTCCATGGCGCGGGCCGGCGACGGCAGCAGTTCCTGCTGGCGCTTGACCTCTTCCAGCGCGACGACCCTGGCCACGTTCTGCTTCTTCCAGAACAGGTAAGCGCCACCGGCAGCCAGAGCAGCCATGCTCAGGAACGAGAAGTGCGGCATGCCCGGCACCAGGCCCATGACCGCCATCAGACCGGCAGCCACCGCCAGCGCTTTGGGCGAGGCGAACATCTGGCGGTTGATCTGCTTGCCCATGTCTTCCGAGCCGGAAGCACGGGTCACCATGATCGCGGCTGCTGTAGATAACAACAGTGATGGCAATTGCGCCACTAAACCGTCACCGATAGTCAGCAAGGCGTAAACCTTGCCCGCATCGGCGAAGCTCATGTTGTGCTGGAAGATACCGACGGCCATGCCGCCGATCAGGTTGATGAACAGAATCAGCAAGCCAGCGATGGCATCACCACGCACGAATTTGCTGGCACCGTCCATCGAACCGTAGAACTCTGCCTCCTGAGCCACTTCCTGACGACGGGCCTTGGCCTGGGCCTGATCGATCAGACCGGCGTTAAGGTCGGCGTCGATCGCCATTTGTTTGCCGGGCATCGCATCGAGGGTGAAACGCGCGCTCACCTCGGAAATCCGTCCGGCACCCTTGGTCACCACGACGAAGTTGATGATCATCAAGATCGCGAAAACCACGATACCGACCACGTAGTTACCGCCGATCACCACCTCACCGAAGGCCTGGATCACCTTACCGGCAGCGGCGTGGCCGTCCTGACCGTGGAGCATCACCACACGGGTCGAGGCCACGTTCAGCGCCAGTCGCAACAGCGTCGCCACCAGCAGGATCGTCGGGAACACCGCGAAATCCAGCGGCCGCAAGGCGTACACGCAGACCAGCAGCACGACGATGGACAGGGCAATGTTGAAGGTGAAGAACACGTCGAGCAGGAACGGCGGCACCGGCAACATCATCATCGCCAGCATGACCAGCAGCAACAGCGGCACACCCAGATTGCCCCGGCTGAGGTCGGCAATGTTCGAGCGAGCACTGTTGATTAACTGAGAGCGATCCACCGGTTTTCCCCGTTCCTTTAAAGCAAACTTTTGACGCCCGAAGCAGGCGCACGGCGGCTACTGCAAGAAGCCTTCCAACTTTTGCGGGGGATTGAAATAGAGGGGCAACGGACCTG
Organism: Pseudomonas sp. B26(2017); assembly: GCF_002113045.1. NCBI lineage: Bacteria > Pseudomonadati > Pseudomonadota > Gammaproteobacteria > Pseudomonadales > Pseudomonadaceae > Pseudomonas > Pseudomonas sp. B26(2017). The sequence continues at coordinate 121,628 of NZ_NEJJ01000012.1, forward strand.
AATGAGAGGGGGCAAGTGCACCGAGTCCGGCGCAAGCCTGCCCCAGCGACAGAGCAATGCGAAGATTTGAAATCTCGCCGGTCAACCGGCAACCAAAACATGGGCTTTCGTAATAGGACCGAAAGACAGCGCTGCGCTATCGAGGTAGTGCGTTCCCTTGAACACACTTTCCCCGCCGACATCAACAACCTCCTCGTCAGCCTGCATAAGCACCACTCTGGTTTCAGGTGCGGCGCCAGAGAACAGATCATCACTCTCCATCAGATTCAGGGCCCATTCGAAGAATATGCGCGGCAGGTCGCTGATCTCGATCAGTGGATAGCCCGCACTCAGGCGAAAGTACTGCCTGGCTGTCACACGAAGCCAATTGTTGACGACAACGAACGAGGGTTTTTCATACCGACGCTCCAGCGGTTCACCCCCACTCGACCATTGATCCATGTAAAAGCTGGAGTGGGTAAACAGGGCAAACAACGCTTGGTTATCGCGGATATTACCTGCCGCATCGAAGAAGTAATTGTAGGCATAGTGATAGGCGAACCCACCCATTTCAGGCCGGATCGCATTGATCGGCCAATCAAGATAATTCGGGATGTACTGATTGGCCATGACCATGAAATTGAGAAAGTCCAGCTTCAGGTCGAACGTCACCTCATAGAAGATGGCCCGCTCTCCTGCGTCCCTTTCCAGCCTCCCTGAAACAAACTCCAGCTCCATGCCCGACAGTTTTCGGTAAACGCGCGTCGCCATGATGAATCCCCGACTTCCAAAGAAAGAATCGTCAGCCATCACACTCACGGTGCGCGAGCTCATGATGGCAAGAGTGCCGGGTTTATGGGGCGCCAAAGAGTAATGGTTGTCTACTGTCAGATCTGACAGGTGTTGAACTATTTCAGATAAAAGGCACAGCTCGCTTGGGTAGGGAAAAGGAGGTTTTGAGCGTGATTTTCTGCTGACCGCAATGCCGCACGCTCGCGAAGGGGCCCGAGAAAGCAGCACGGAGTGTCTTTTAAATTCGGATGTTTAAAAGACACCTTCAGACACGCCTTGGAGGCTACGAATTCTTGCGCCATTGCCTACAGCTACGCCAGAATCCGCCGGCTTGTGCGCCTTGGGGTCGGGTTCTATTGTGAGTCGGTCGCTGACGAATCAGCGATCGGGTTTAGCGACTCGGTTCGAATTAAAGGTGCATCAGCGTTCCAGACTTGGTTGTGGATCTGTATGTCTGCAATTTCGTTATGGTGGCTGTATGCGGGAGACCTTGCGGTCTGCCGGGTGCCTTTGACCGGTTCGCTAACCTGCGTACAGCCGCCACCTTCCTGTTTAGCGACTGGATCTGGCGGCTCCACCCCAAAGGAGCTTCACCATGATCAAACCAACACCCAACCCACCCGAAACCGATCCTGCTTCGCCCTACGAATCCCTCGATTCCAGGAAGCTTCACGAAGCCGCCGACCGCGCCCTCGATCACTATCTCTGCCCGCCCGGCACCACACCACCGCCGCGCAAAACCCGCAGAATGTACGCCGTCACCGCCGACTTCAAAAACGAAGAGCTGCTGGTCGATGCCTGCGAAACCCTGGCTTCCGCCAGAACCATCGTCAATGACTTCACCCATCTCATGCCCGCCTCGCAGCGCAGGACGCTGGTGGGGGTTGCGCAACTGATCATGCTCGGGGAGCTGGCAGTAAATCGGGTGCTGGACAATCTGGAACTACCGACGTCGCCGAATCCTGTGTAACGGTTGAGTGATGTGCCGTGGTTGCTGACGTCATCGCGAGCAAGCTCGCTCCCACAGTGATTTGTGGTGTGCTCATATTTTCAGAGCGACGCTAAACCTGTGGGAGCGGCGGTGCGACGATTCGACTTGCCCGCGAACGCGGCCTCACAAGCACCACAGATCATCGGGAATTAAAAAACCGCCACCGGGTTGAACCGGAGGCGGTTTTTTTGCGTCATCACAATCAGGAATCGCGCCGCAGATCCGGCGGAATCGGCAGGTCGTCCTTGAGCGGTTCCGGGCGCTTGCCCTTGCCGGCCTGATGCTGGCGGATCTGGTAGACATAGGCCAGTACCTGGGCGACTGCCAGATACAGGCCACTGGGAATTTCTTCTTCCAGTTCCGTGGAGTAATAGATCGAACGCGCCAACGCCGGCGACTCGAGAAGCATGACGTTGTTGGCCACGGCGATTTCGCGGATCTTCAGCGCCAGGAAGTCGCTGCCCTTGGCCAGCAGCATTGGCGCTCCACCCTTCTCGGCGTCGTACTTGAGCGCCACGGCGTAGTGGGTCGGGTTGGTGATGACCACGTCGGCATCCGGTATCGCGGCCATCATCCGCCGTTGCGACATCTCGCGCTGGACCTGGCGAATCCGCTGTTTGACCTCCGGCCGACCTTCCTGGTCCTTGTGCTCGTCGCGCACTTCCTGCTTGGTCATCTTGAGTTTTTTGATGCTCTCCCAGATCTGCACGGGCACATCGACAGCCGCGATGATGATCAAGCCGCACGCCAGCCACAGCGAGCTCCAGCCCACCAGTTGCAGGCTGTGGATGATCGCCCGGTCCAGCGGCTCATGGGCGATGCGCAACAGGTCGTCGATGTCCGAGTTGAGCACCACCAGCGCCACGCCCAACGTGATGAGAAACTTGGCCAGCGCCTTGAGCAGCTCGATCACGGCCTTCATCGAGAACATCCGCTTGAGGCCCGCCGCCGGGTTCATCCGGCTGAACTTGGGTGCCAGCGAACCGGCGGCGAACAACCAGCCACCCAACGCGATCGGCCCGAGGAAAGCGGCCAGCAACAGGGTAATCATGATCGGCTGGATGGCCAGCAATGCCTGTAACCCGGAGTTCATCAGGAAGGTCGCCATGGAACGCTCATCCATGATCACTTCCCGCGACAGCGTGAAGTTCTGGCGCATCAGATCCATCAACTCCTGCGCCAGCATTCCGCCAAAAACCAGCAGCGCACCCGCACCGGCCAGCATGACCGCCAGGGTGTTGAGTTCCTTGGAACGCGCAATCTCACCCTTTTCCCGGGAGTCCTTTTTGCGCTTCTCGGTGGGGTCTTCTGTTTTGTCCTGACCGCTTTCGCTCTCAGCCATGACTCAGCGCGCCTTTGCCAGTTCGCGTAAAAACTGCAAGGCCTCGGTGGCCAGCGGTTGATACTGATTGAGAATGTCCGCCAGCCCGACCCAGACAATGAACAGGCCGAGCACCAGGGTCAGCGGAAAGCCGATGGAGAAAATGTTCAGCTGGGGCGCAGCGCGGGTCATTACGCCAAAAGCGATGTTGACCACCAGCAGCGCAGTGACCGCCGGCAGCACCAGCAATAACGCGGCGCCCAGCACCCAACCGAGTTTGCCGGCCAGCTCCCAGTAATGCGTGGTCATCAGCCCGCCGCCGACCGGCAGCGTGGTGAAGCTTTCGGTGAGCACTTCGAAGACCACCAGATGCCCGTTCATCGACAGGAACAGCAAGGTCACCAGCATCGTGAAGAACTGCCCGATCACCGCCACCGACACGCCGTTGGTGGGGTCGATCATCGACGCGAAGCCCATGCCCATCTGGATCGCGACGATCTGCCCCGCCACCACGAAGGCCTGAAAGAACAATTGCAAGGAGAAGCCCAGCACCGCACCCACGAGGATCTGCTCGGCAATCATCAGCAGACCGCTGAGATCCAGCGGGCTGACCGCCGGCATCGGCGGCAGGTTGGGCGTGATCACCACGGTGATCGCGAAAGCGAAGTACAGACGGATACGCCGGGGCACCAGCGTGGTTCCGAAGACCGGCATCACCATCAACATCGAGGCGACGCGAAACAGCGGCAGCATGAACGTCGCCACCCAGGTACTGATCTGGGTGTCGGTCAGCTGAAGCAGCGATTGCATGGCTTAGCCGATGACCATCGGAATGTTTTTGTACAACTGCGTGATGTATTCCATGAACGTCTGCACCAGCCACGGGCCGGCGACGATCAGCGTTACCAGCATCACCAGCAGACGCGGCAGGAAGCTCAGGGTCTGTTCGTTGATCTGGGTGGCGGCCTGGAACATCGACACCAGCAGGCCCACCAGCAGACTCGGGACCACCAGGATCGCCACCATCATGGTGGTCAGCCACAGGGCTTCGCGAAAGATGTCGACCGCTACTTCCGGCGTCATGGCGATACACCTCCGAAACTGCTGGCCAGGGTGCCGATGATCAGCGCCCAGCCATCCACCAGCACGAACAGCATGATTTTGAACGGCAGGGAAATGATCAGCGGCGAGAGCATCATCATACCCATCGCCATCAGCACGCTCGCGACCACCAGGTCGATGATCAGGAACGGAATGAAGATCATGAAGCCGATCTGGAACGCGGTTTTCAGCTCAGACGTCACGAACGCCGGCACCAGAATCGTCAGCGGCGCAGCATCCGGAGTGGCGATGTCGGTACGTTTGGACAGGCGCATGAACAGCTCCAGATCGCTGGAGCGGGTCTGGGCGAGCATGAAGTCCTTGATCGGCACCTGGGCCTTTTCCACTGCCTGCTGGGCGGTCAGCTTTTCCGCGAGGTACGGCTGCAAGGCATCGTTGTTCACCCGGTCGAACACCGGCGCCATGATGAACAGCGTCAGAAACAGGGCCATGCCGGTGAGGATCTGGTTCGACGGCGTCTGCTGCAAACCCAGGGCCTGACGCAGGATCGAGAAGACGATGATGATCCGGGTGAAGCTGGTCATCAGGATGACGGCGGCCGGAATGAAGCTCAGCGCCGTCATGATCAGCAGGATCTGCAGGCTTACCGAGTACTCCTGCGCGCCCTCGGCGTTGGTGCCCAGCGTGATCGCCGGGATCGACAACGGATCGGCGGCAAACGCCAGCGGCGCGGCCAACATCAGGGCCAGGGTCAAGACGATGCGCAACGCACCCATTACTTCTTATCCTTCTGATCCTTGCCGAGGATCTTCAACAGATGCTGGGCAAATTCCGGAGTCGCTTTGTCGGCGGTGCTCGGCACCTCGACCGGCTCTTTGAGCACGTGCAGCGCAGTGATGGTTCCGGGGCTGAGGCCGAGCAGAATCTGCTCGTTGCCCACCTGCACCAGCATCAGACGGTCACGCGGCCCGAGCGCGCGGGATCCGATCAACTCGATCACCTGGCCCTTGCCGGCGGGACCTGCCTGCTGCACCCGGCGCAACAACCAGGCGAGGAAGAAGATCAACCCCAGCACCAGCAACAGCCCCAGCACCAGTTGCGTCAGTTGACCCGCCACGCCGCTGTTGACGGCCGGGGCAGCCGCCGCTGCGGTGGTCGCCACCGGCTCGGCCGCCAGCACGCTGAACGGCAACGGCAACGCCAGCGCCAGACCGAACAAAGCCCCCAGAACCTTTTTCACTCAGCGCAGCTTCTTGATGCGTTCGCTCGGGCTGATCACGTCAGTCAGACGGATGCCGAACTTTTCGTTGACCACCACCACTTCGCCGTGGGCGATCAGGGTGCCGTTGACCAGCACGTCCAGCGGCTCACCGGCCAGACGATCAAGCTCGATCACCGAACCCTGGTTGAGTTGCAGCAGGTTGCGGATGTTGATGTCGGTGCTGCCCACTTCCATCGAGATCGACACCGGGATGTCGAGAATCACATCCAGATTCGGGCCGTCCAGCGACACCGGCTCGTTGCTTTTCGGCACGCTGCCGAACTCTTCCATCGGCAGACGGTTGGAGCCCGAAGCGCTGGCGTCGGCGGCCAGCAGCGCGTCGATGTCGGCCTGTCCGGCTTCACCGGTTTCTTCCAGGGCGGCAGCCCATTCATCGGCCAGTGCCTGATCGTCCTGGGTGTTCATATCGTCGTTCATCATTTGTCCTCGGCGGGCAAAAAACCGGTAAAAGAATCAGGGAATGAGGGCGCCGCTTCAGCGGCGCTCGATCGGCTCGATGACTTGCAACGCGAGGTTGCCTTTGTGCGAGCCCATCTTGACCTTGAAGGCCGGCACGCCGTTGGCGCGCATGATCATGTCTTCCGGCATTTCGACCGGAATCACATCACCCGGCTGCATGTGCAGGATGTCGCGCAGTTTCAACTGGCGGCGAGCCACGGTGGCACCGATCGGCACGTCGACGTCGAGCACGTCCTGGCGCAGGGCGTTGACCCAGCGTTCGTCCTGGTCGTCGAGGTCCGACTGGAAACCGGCGTCGAGCATTTCACGCACCGGCTCGATCATCGAGTACGGCATGGTCACGTGCAGGTCGCCGCCACCGCCGTCGAGTTCGATGTGGAACGTGGAAACCACGATCGCTTCGCTCGGGCCGACGATGTTGGCCATGGCCGGGTTCACTTCCGAGTTGATGTACTCGAAGTTGACTTCCATGATCGCCTGCCAGGCTTCTTTCAAATCGACGAACGCCTGCTCCAGCACCATGCGCACCACGCGCAGTTCGGTCGGGGTGAATTCACGCCCTTCGATCTTGGCGTGACGGCCGTCGCCGCCGAAGAAGTTGTCCACCAGCTTGAACACCAGTTTGGCGTCGAGGATGAACAGCGCGGTGCCGCGCAGGGGTTTGATCTTGACCAGATTGAGGCTGGTCGGCACGTACAGCGAGTGCACGTATTCGCCGAACTTCATCACCTGTACGCCACCGACGGCAACGTCCGCCGAGCGGCGCAGCATGTTGAACATGCTGATACGGGTGTAGCGGGCAAAACGCTCGTTGATCATTTCCAGGGTCGGCATGCGTCCACGGACGATGCGATCCTGGCTGGTCAGGTCGTAGCTTTTGACACTGCCGGGTTCGGCAGCGTTATCGGTCTGTACCAGACCATCGTCGACGCCATGCAACAGCGCGTCGATTTCATCCTGGGACAGCAGATCCTGCACGGCCATGTCGTGTTCCTACTGCAGTACGAAATTAGTGAAAAGCAACTGTTCGATCACCACTTTGCCCAGCTCTTTCTGCGCCACTTCCTGGACGCTGGCTGTAGCCTTCTGGCGCAGCATCTCTTGACCGACCGGGGTCGCCAGCGTGGCGAAATCCTGACCGGAGAAGAGCATCACCAGGTTGTTGCGGATTACCGGCATGTGCACTTTGAGCGCTTCCAGATCCGCCTGATTGCGCGCCAGCATGGTGATGCTCACCTGCATGTAGCGCTGACGGCCGTTCTGGTTGTAGTTGGCCACGAAGGCCGGCGCCATCGGCTCGAAAATCGCCGGTTGCTTGCCGACCGGTGCCGCTTCGGCCGCCGCCTGGGGCTTGCTCTGGGCACTGTGCATGAAGAACCAGGTCGCCCCCACGGACGTACCGATCGCCAGCAACAGACCCAGCACGATCATGATGATCAGCTTGAGTTTGCCTTTGGTTGCGGGGTCTTTTACTGCTGCAGCTTCGCTCTTCGCCATGCCAATAATCCGTCACTAATCGGGTTTTCACAGTCGCACGGCAAGGCAAGAGCAAGTGTTATGCCAGAAGTGTTGGAGGGGTAGACAGGGGCAGCGCAAACAACTGTGGGAGCGAGCTTGCTCGCGAAAGCGGTTTAACATTCAACACAGGTGTTGTTCGTCAAAAAGCCTTCGCGAGCAAGCTCGCTCCCACAGTTAATTTGCCTTGAATATCAGGCGTAGTAGTCGACGGCGCTGGAGCCGATCACGTGTGTGGCCGTAGCAGCCGCTTCAGCCACGGTCGCAGACGTCAACTCTTCTTCCGAAGAGTCCAGGCGACCACCAGCAGCACGGGTGCGCCCCGTCTGGCCTTGTTGCGCCTGCTCCTGACCCTGACCCTGCCAGCCACGGTTCTGGTCGGAAACGTTGACGTCGACCTGCCCCATGCCTTGCTGGGTGAACATCTCGCGCAGGCGGTGCATCTGACCGTCGAGGGCTTCACGCACGCTCGGATGCGCACTCATGAAGGTCACCTGGGTCTGCTGGTCCGGCACCATGTTCACCCGAATATCCAGCCGTCCCAGCTCGGCCGGCTGCAACTGGATGTCAGCCGCCTTCAGGTTGTTGCTCGACAGGTACATGACGCGGTTGACCACTTCTTCGGTCCAGCCGTTCTGGTGCATGGCAATCGGCTGGTTTACCGGCACCGCGTTGGCGGTTTTCGGCGTGGCAGCCTGAGTCAGCGCCGCCAGACGGTTGGCGAAATCATCCACGCGGGTGTCGCTGGTGGCAGTCTTCAGGTCCTTCAGGCCGTCATCGATCAGACCGCTGAATGCCTTTTCGCCGCCCTGGCTGGTGCTGTCCTTGTCCGCCTGCACATCGAGCATGCTGGCCATGCCGGCAGCGAAGTTCTGCGCCGAGGTCAATTCACCGTCAGCCTGAGCCTGGGCCGGGGTGGCCTTGGGTTGAGACTGACTGGACGCGGAAATGTGCCCACTCTGCTCCATGGCCATGCGCACGGCAGGCAGCGAATCCAGCGGATCCGCCTCGGGGTCGAAAGCCGGGTCAGTGGCCGGTGCCGGATCCTTGACCATACCCGGCAATGCCGCCACGGCTGATTTGTCGGTTTCCGGTTTTGCGGCGGTATCGACGACAGGGGTGGCGGCTACCGGTGCGGTAACGACGGGCTCTACCGCTGCCACCAGTGCCGGATCCACCGGTGCTGTGTCGACAACAGGAGTCGTTGCGGTATCGGCAGTCTCATCATCAGCAGCAGTCTTGTCGTCCGTTGCCGCCGTCGCCGGTTTGTCGGCGGGCAAGGCTTTGCCGCTATCGGCAACCGCCGGCGCCGGGGCGGCAGACTGATCCTTACCCAGGTCTTTCTTGCCGCTGTTGTCAGCAACCTTGTCACGGGCAGGTTTGGCCGAATTGTCGACGCTCACCGAGGGTTTGTTCGGGCCTTGATCGGCGAACACCTGAGCGAAGCTGGAGGCCTTGTCCCCGGGCTCTGCGGCCACTGCCGATGATTTGGCCGAGGCAGCTTGCGCCTTGCCCTGGGCGGCGGTCTGAAGAAGAATGTTGGGGCTTGCAGGCATGGCACGGTCTCCGCTGCACTGGGATCGTAGGTACAGTTGGGATAGATGACTGCAAGTGCCGGGCCAGTTTCGTCAGAATTGCGACAAAACCGCCCGACGGCAGGTTCAGTGGGTCAGCGAGCGCTGCCGCTCGGCGACATAAACGGGCCGCACATCGGCGAATTCGCTATGGATATCGGCGACCAGCTTGATGATTTCAGAAGGGCTTTTGTCTTTGGCATGCTGTTCCAGCTCCTGGCACAACACCGCAAGACGAATCGCGCCCATGTTGCTGCTGCTGCCCTTGAAGCTGTGCGCAACGGATGACAATGCATCGGCATCGGCAGTCTGCTGCAACTCCCGCAAGCGATTTTCGGAATCGGCAAGAAAGGTATCCAGCAGTTCCGGATAGCTGTCTTCCATCACTTCCCGCAGCGCGCTTAGCGCCTCGTGGTCCACATGTGTATCAGCCACTTGTTCACTCCTTGATCAAGAATGCGCGGATTATGCCAGAGCCTCCCAGAAAAACTCCACGCGAGCACTGCGACCATCGTCCGACCAGCTCGGGTTTTTGCTCAACTGCCGGATCAGACTGACACCGCGTCCCGACAGACGGACATCGTCGAGCGGCTGTTCCATCACGCGCGAGACATCGAATCCCTGGCCGCTGTCCTCGACCCGCACCACCAGACAACCGCCCTCGCCTTCCGGCCGCACCTGCAAATGCACGCGCACGTAACCGTCCTGCAAGGCCTCGAGGCGCGCATTGCGCTGCTCGTAATAACGGGCGAAACCTGAGGCATCGCGCTTGAGGCTCGAATCCAGACCCAGCACGCCATGTTCCAGCGCATTGGAATAAAGCTCGGCCAGCACGCTGTACAGTGCGCCACTCTGCGCCCGCAAGCCATGCACCTCAAGCAGCAACTGCAACAGGTAAGGCAGCGGATTGAAGCGTTTGAGCGTGGCACCGCGAAATTCGAAGCTCACCGACCAGTCCAGCGGACAGGACTGGCCACTGTCGGAATACACTGGCGCCGTTGGATTGACCTGCGCCATTTCCAGCAGGCTGACCTCGACCATGCTCACATCGTCCCGGGCCTGGCCGCGAAAGTCCTGCAACGCCTGCTCGATTTCCTCGAACAGCCGATCCGGCTGGCGATTGGCGGCGAACACCTTGTGCAAGCGCTCGACACCGAATAACTGATCGTTGGCATCGCAGGTGTCGATGACGCCGTCCGAGAGCAGGAATACCCGGTCACCCACCGCCATCGGGTGAACCTCGGTGCGGTCATCGAAGGTCTGCGGGCTGAGCACCCCCAACGGCAAGTGGCGTGCCGCCAGCGGCGTACGCTCCCCGGTGGCGAGGCAATGCAGATAACCGTCAGGCATGCCGCCGTTCCAGACCTCCACCGAACGTCGCTGAAAACTCAGGCACAACAGCGTGGCGCAACAGAACATGTCCACCGGCAGGATGCGCTTGAGCTTGGCGTTCATTTCCCGCAGCGTCTCGGCCAGACCGTAACCTTTGGCGGTCATGCCATAGAACACTTCGGCCAGCGGCATCGCGCCGACGGCCGCGGGCAATCCATGACCGGTGAAGTCACCGAGCAACACATGCATGTCGCCGGACGGGGTGTACGCGGCCAACAACAGATCGCCGTTGAACAGCGCATAGGGCGATTGCAGGTAACGAATGTTCGGTGCGCTCAGGCAACCGGAATGCGCGACCTTGTCGAATACGGCCTTGGCGACCCGTTGCTCGTTGAGCAGATAGTCGTGATGCCTGGCGATCAGGTCGCGTTGCTGAAGAACCGTGGCCTGCAAACGCCGCAAGCGATCCATCGCCTTGATTTTGGCGGCGAGGATCACCTGGTTGTAAGGCTTCGCCAGAAAGTCGTCACCGCCGGCCTCAAGGCAACGGGCCAAGGCTTCACTCTCGGTCAGCGAGGTGAGGAAGATGATCGGCACCAGGCTCTCACCCGCCAGCTTCTTGATCTGCCGCGCGGCTTCGAACCCGTCCATCACCGGCATCATGGCGTCCATCAGCACCAGATGCGGCTTTTGCCGGATAAACGCCTCGACCGCCTCCGCACCGTGGGTGGCCGTCAGCACTTCATGCCCCTGACGACGGACGATGGTCGACAACAGCAGCCGGTCGGCGGCACTGTCTTCGGCGATCAGGATTGTCAGCGGCTCTTGCGGCTGCATGGCCGTCAACTGATGTCGAACAGTTTGTCGAAGTTGGAGATGGCGAGGATTTTCTTCACGTCGGAACTGCTGTTGACCACGCGAATTTCCGAGTCGTCGCCACCGACGTGATCACGCAACAGAAGCAGCATGCCGAGTGCCGAACTGTCGAGATAAGTCGCCTCCTTGAGGTCGACAATCACCGACTCGGGCTGCTCTTTTTCGTAGGATTGGCGAAATTCCTGATGCTTGGCGAAATCGAATCGCCCCTTGACCGAAATCGTCAGTTTTTTCTTGTCCGCAGAAACTTCTGTAACGACTGACATGTACTGGCTTCCTTGTCATTGACGAACGTGTACAAGGTTTAGCACTTGGAGGGGCCATGGGCAAGGCGCGATGGCGTCGGGATTTGTGCGAGATCTGCCCGTCAAAACGCCTCGTGGCGAGGCAAACGCTGGGACAATTCGTCCAGCAGCTTCTGTTCGCGCTTGTCTTCGGCGCGCTGCGCTTCTTCCATATAGCGTTGTACAAGCTTGCGCAGACCTTCCACCCGGGCGAATGCCTGCTGCCAGGCATCACGAGCCTTGTCCAGGTTGTTCTGGTGCCATTGCAGGCTCTGGCGCTGCTGATCGACAGCGGTGTCGAGTTGCGCGAGAAAGCCCTGAAAACCGAGCAGCCATTGCCCGGACACGCCGGTGCTGCCACGCACGATCCATTGTTCGGAGTAATCCAGACGGAAGGCATGCAAGTCGGCGAGTTTGCTCTCGGCCACTTTCACCTGCCCCTGAAAATAACCCAGGCGCTGCACGGCGGTTTTCTCGGCCTTCTCGGCCATGTCCACCACCGGCGCCAGGCGCGCGGCTCGACTCAGGGCCATGACGGATTACCCGCCGGCCGCCGGGGCGAAAATCGTGCTGAGGTACGCCTCGCTTTCACCCAGACTGATGTTGTCGTTGAGACCCTGACGCAGATACCTGACCAGCTGCGGTTGAAGGGAAATGGCCGTGTCGGTTTCGCGGTCGCCGCCCGCGACATAGGCGCCGACGCTGATCAGGTCGCGACTCTGTTGATAGCGCGACCACAGCTGCTTGAAGTATTGCGCGCGAGTCATGTGTTCCGGCGACACCACCGCCGGCATCACCCGACTGATCGAGGCTTCGATATCGATGGCCGGGTAATGACCTTCCTCGGCCAGCCGCCGCGACAGCACGATGTGCCCGTCGAGTACACCCCGCGCGGAGTCGGCGATCGGGTCCTGCTGGTCATCGCCTTCGGACAATACGGTGTAGAACGCGGTGATCGACCCACCGCCCTTCTCCGCGTTACCGGCGCGCTCCACCAGTTTCGGCAGTTTGGCGAATACCGACGGCGGATAACCCTTGGTCGCCGGCGGCTCGCCGATGGCCAGGGCGATTTCCCGCTGGGCCTGGGCGAAACGGGTCAGGGAATCCATCAGCAACAGGACGTTCTTGCCCTTGTCACGGAAATACTCGGCGATCCGCGTGCAATACATCGCCGCGCGCAGACGCATCAGTGGCGCATCGTCCGCCGGCGACGCCACCACCACGGAACGCTTGAGGCCTTCTTCACCGAGGATGTGCTCGATGAATTCCTTAACCTCACGACCCCGCTCACCGATCAAGCCGACGACGATGATGTCGGCTTCGGTGAAGCGGGTCATCATGCCCAGCAGCACCGATTTACCGACACCGGTACCGGCGAACAGGCCCAGACGCTGACCACGACCGACCGTCAACAAACCGTTGATGCAACGGATGCCGACATCCAGCGGCACGCTGATCGGGTCACGGTTGAGCGGGTTGATGGTCGGGCCGTCCATCGGCACCCAGTCTTCGGCCTTCATGCCGCCCTTGCCGTCCAGCGCACGTCCGGCGCCGTCCAGCACGCGACCGAGCATGCTCATGCCCATCGGCAGGCGACCGGTGTCAGCCAGCGGCACCACACGGGCGCCCGGCGCAATGCCGGCCACGCTGCCGACCGGCATCAGGAACACCTTGCTGCCGGAAAAGCCCATGACTTCGGCTTCAACCTGGGACGGGTGATAGGTGTCGTCGTTGATCACCATGCAGCGGGTGCCCATGGCGGCGCGCAGGCCTTCGGCTTCGAGCGTCAGGCCGACCATGCGCAGCAGGCGCCCTTCGAGGATCGGCGCGCCGGCGATTTCGGTGGCCTCGGCGTAAGTGCTCAGGCGCTTGGCGAAACTGGTGCGTTCAAGGCGCATCAGGGGCGTCCGCGAGCGGCTCTTCTGCGACCGGTGCCGGTTTTGGCGACTCCGGCAGGTCCAGGCTCAGGTCCGGCGCAGCCGGGTGCAGGGCCTGTTCGTGCAACTGGTCGAACAGCTTGGCCATGACCTGGCTGACGCGGGTTTCGATGCTGGCGTCGATCCGGCTGTGATCGGTCTCGACCCGGCAACCGCCCGGCAGCAGCGATTCATCCTCAACGATGCGCCAGGTTTCCTCATGACGTTCGCGCAAGGCTTTGACCTGTTCGAAATCCTGCGGATTGACGTACAGCCGCACATTGCCCACGCCCAGCGGCAACAGCTTGAGGGCGTCGCGCATGACGTGTTCGATCTGCGTCGAGTCGATGGCCAGTTCGCGCTGGATCACCTGACGGGCGATGTGCTGCACGAGGTCGACCAGCGACTTTTCAATCTGGGTGTCTTGCTCGGCGATGGGTTCGAAGAGGTGGCCCATCAGTTGCTCAAGGCTGTTGACCTTGGCCGTCAGGACCACTTCGGCTTCCTGACGCACCTTGAGGGTGGCGCTGTGAAAGCCTTCCTTTTCGCCGATGGCGAAGCCCTCGTTGTAGGCTTCCTGACGGATGCTTTCGAGTTCTTCCAGAGTCAGTGGCTGGACCTCTTCCAGCGGCACTTCTTCCATTTCCGGCGGTTCAGGCTCCGGTTCCGGCTCGGGCTCCGGTTTCGGCGGGTCGAAGCTGGGCAAGGCCCAGGTATCGAAGCCGCGGACGTCCCGGGCACGGATCAGGTCCGTCACATCGTCGTCATGCTTGTCCATGGGCTTAGATCATTTCCTCGCCGCCCTTGCCACCGAGCACGATTTCTCCGGCTTCGGCCATACGGCGGGCGATGGTGAGGATTTCCTTCTGCGCGGTCTCCACGTCGCTGACGCGCACCGGGCCCTTGGCCTCGAGGTCGTCGCGCAGCAGTTCGGCGGCACGCTTGGACATGTTCTTGAAGATCTTCTCCTTGACGCCTTCGTCCGAACCCTTGAGGGCCAGCACCAGCACATCGGAAGACACTTCGCGCAACAGCGCCTGGATTCCGCGGTCGTCGACATCGGCCAGGTTGTTGAACACGAACATGAGGTCTTCGATCTGACCGGACAGGTCTTCGTCGACTTCGCGGATCGAGTCCATGAGCTGACCTTCGATCGAGCTGTCGAGGAAGTTCATGATGTCCGCCGCCCGCTTGATGCCACCCAGGGTGGTGCGCGAGGCGTTCGAGTTGCCGGAGAACTGCTTCTCGAGGATCTGGTTCAATTCTTTCAGCGCGGCCGGCTGTACGGTGTTCAACGACGAGACGCGCAGGATGATGTCCAGACGCACCTTGTGGTCGAAGTTGCCCAGCACTTCACCGGCCTGATCCGGATCGAGGTACGCGACCACGATCGCCTGGATCTGCGGGTGCTCGTAACGGATCACGTCGGCAACGGCGCGCGGCTCCATCCATTTCAGGCTGTCGAGGCCACTGGTGTTGCCGCCCAGCAGAATGCGGTCGATCAGGCCGTTGGCCTTGTCTTCACCCAGGGCCTGGGTGAGCATTTTGCGCACGTAGTCGTCGGAGCCGACGCCCAGGCTGGTCTGGTCGCCGACGATGTCGACGAACTCGCTCATGACCTGCTCGACCTGCTCACGGTGGACGTTGCCCATCTGGGCCATGGCCACACCCACGCGCTGGACCTCTTTGGGGCCCATGTGGCGCAGCACTTGTGCGGCATCGGTCGAACCCAGGGACAGCAGCAGGATCGCGGCTTTATCGACCCGGGACAGTTTGGCGACGGCGGCTCGGTTATCACTCATCTGCGTTAATCCACTCTTTCACGACCTGGGCCACACGACCCGGATCTTCTGCCACCAGACTCTTGATTGCGTTCAACTGAGCGTCATAACCCTCGCTCGGGCTCGGCAGCAGGATGCTGGTCGGGCCGCCGAGGCTGACGCGATCGTTGGACAGTTCACCATCCAGACCGCCCATGCCACCGAGTTCCATGTCGCCGCCCAGACCGGCCAGCTCCTTGCTTTTGCCGCCACCGGTGATGTTGTTGAGCACCGGACGCAGCACGCCGAACACCAGCACCAGGATGAACAACACGCCCAGCACTTGTTTGACGATGTCCCAGAACCATGGCTGGGAGTAGAACGGAATGTCGGCGATCACTTCGCCGCGCTCGGCGGAGAACGGCATGTTGATCACGCTGACGCTGTCGCCACGACTGGCATCGAAGCCGACGGCGTCCTGCACCAGACGGGTGAAGCGCGCCAATTCGTCGGCGCTCCACGGCGCACGGGTGGTTTCGCCGTTGGCCGGGTTGATCTTGACCTGATCGTCCACCACGACCGACACCGACAGGCGATTCAGGCGACCCTGCTGTTGTTTGGTGTGGCTGATGGAACGGTCGAGCTCGAAGTTCTTGGTGGATTGTTGACGCTTGTCCGCCGGGTACGGCGCGAGCATTGGCTGGCCGGTGGCCGGGTCCATGATCTGCTGACCGTTGGCATCAACCAGTGGCTGGCCAGGTTGCACCATGCTCGCCGGGGCCGCTGCGCCACCGGTGGTTTGCGGTGCCGAAGCCGGCGACGGCGGCTGGTTGCTCAGGGCACCCGGCACGCCTTGCGGGCCATTGCTGGCGGTGCGTTGTTCGTTGACCGACTGCTCGCTGCGCAGGGCCGGTTGATCCGGGTTGAACTGCTCGGCGGTCGATTCGACGGCACTGAAATCAATGTCGGCCGAGACTTCAGCCTTGTAGCGATCGTTGCCCAGTACCGGTTGCAGAATGTTGTGCACACGCTGGGTCAGCATGCTTTCCATGCGGCGGCTGTAATCGAACTGCTTGCCGGCCATGGTCATTTCGGCGTTTTCCGCCTGATCCGACAGCAGGTTGCCCTTCTGGTCGACGACGGTGATCTGCGATTTGCTCAGCTCGGGAACGGAGGTTGCCACGAGGTTGATGATGGCAACCACCTGGCCAGGCTCCAGCGAACGACCGGAGTACAACTCGACCAGTACCGAAGCGCTTGGCTTGCGTTCGTCACGCACGAACACCGAACTTTTCGGGATCGCCAGGTGAACGCGCGCGCCCTTGACGTTGTTCAGGCTGGAAATGGTGCGGGCCAGCTCACCTTCGAGGCCGCGACGGTAACGGGTCGCTTCCATGAACTGGCTGGTGCCCAGCCCCTGTTCCTTGTCGAGGATTTCAAAACCGATGTTGCCGTCGCTGGGAGTGACACCAGCGGCCGCAAGTTTCAGTCGCGCACGGGACAGGTCATCGGCCTTGACCAGCAAGGCGCCGGAGTTCGGTTCGACGGTGTAGGGAATGTCGGCGGAGGCCAGAGTGTCCATGACCTGCTTGGCGTCCATGCCGGCAAGGCTGCCGTACAGAGGCCGGTAGTCCGGTTGCTGCGACCACAGCACCACGGCAAAGCCAATCGCCACGCTCGCGGCCAGGCCGACCAACAGGCCCACCTGACGCAGCACGGTCATCTCGGAGAGGTTTTCCAGGAAGGACAGGCCGAACAGCGGCGGTTTGCCGTCTATCGGGGTGGCCTTGGCCGGAACGTTATCGGCGACTGCTTCTGCCATGACTCAATCTCGTCCTTAAACCGGCATCTGCATGATGTCTTGATAAGCCTGAACCAGCTTGTTGCGCACCTGGGTCAGGGCCTGGAACGACACGCTGGCTTTTTGCGAGGCAATCATCACGTCCGTCAGATCGACGCCGCTCTTGCCGATTTCGAACGCGTTGGCCAATTGACTCGAAGCCTGTTGGGTATCGTTCACTTTGTTGATGGCCTGACCGAGCATGTCGGAAAAGTTGCTGCCTGCCACTTCCGGGACAGCGGAAGTCGATTTCGGCTTCGACATGGCGTCCATTTGCATGGCCTTCATGTCCATCATCAACCGATTAAATTCAATACCTTGGCTCATGGTCTACTCTCTTGGGCGGCCCGCAATTTTTTGACACTCACTCGGCGGGTACTCAGGTGTTAGCAACAACGGTGCCAGCTCATGGGCACCGCTTTCAGAAAAGCCGTTTCAAACGTTTGCGCCACTGGTCAGGTCGCGAACAGGTA
Source organism: Pseudomonas sp. B26(2017) (assembly GCF_002113045.1). Lineage (NCBI taxonomy): Bacteria > Pseudomonadati > Pseudomonadota > Gammaproteobacteria > Pseudomonadales > Pseudomonadaceae > Pseudomonas > Pseudomonas sp. B26(2017). The sequence goes on from NZ_NEJJ01000012.1 coordinate 139,084, forward strand.
GCCTTCGACATCCATGCCCGCATCGCGCATTTGCGCCAGTTTGTAACGCAGGGTGCGCGGGCTGATGCCGAGTTTTTCCGCCGCTTCCTTGCGCCGACCGCGCTCGGTGCGCAGGGTGTCGATGATCATCTGGAACTCGCGGCGACGCAGGTCATCGCCCAGCGCACCGGCCGAGTCCGCCTCGATCTCGACTTCACGAATGACCGGTACAACCGGCGCAACCGCCGGCAATGGAGCGAACAGCGCAGGCCCGGAGAGACAGAAATCCTGCGGCTGGATCAACCCGCCCTGCTGGAGAATCAAGGCCCGCTGGACCGCGTTATCCAGCTCGCGCACGTTGCCCGGCCACGGATAACCAATCAGGCACGCTTGCGCCTCGGGCGAAAACTTCGCCATCGCATGCTTCATTTTATTGACGTGTTTGGCCAACAGACGCTCGGCCAGCGGCAGGATATCGGCGGTGCGCTCGCGCAACGGACGCCAGGCCAGGGGAAATACCGACAGACGATAGTAAAGGTCTTCACGAAACCGCCCCGCCGCGACTTCGCCGGCCAGATCCCGGTTGGTGGTCGCCACCACGCGAATATCGAGGGTGATCGGCTTGCGTGCACCGACCCGCTCCACTTCCCGCTCCTGCAACACCCGCAGCAACTTGGCTTGCAAGCCCAGGGGCATTTCGGAAATTTCATCGAGCAGAATGGTGCCGCCGTCCGCCTGTTCGAACTTGCCGGCCTGGGCTGCGATGGCGCCGGTGAACGAGCCTTTTTCGTGACCGAACAGGGTCGCTTCGAGCATGTTGTCCGGGATCGCCGCACAGTTGATCGCAATGAACGGCTGACTGGCGCGATGAGACTGCTGGTGAATGTAGCGCGCCAGCACTTCCTTGCCGGTACCGGACTCGCCGGAGATCAGCACGGTGGAATCGCTGCGTGCGACCCGCGCCGCCAGATCCAGCAATTGAGCACTGGCGGGCTCGACCGCGACCGGCCCTTCAGCGTCGCTGATACCGAGACTGCCCAGGGCGTGACGCGCTACCAGATCCAGCAGGGCCTTGGGCTCGAACGGTTTGACCAGATAATCCGCCGCCCCCTGGCGCATCGCATCGACCGCGCGCTCGACTGCGCCATGGGCAGTCATCAGCAGCACCGGCAATTGCGGCTGCCGCGCGCGCAGCAAGCCGAGCAATTGATGGCCGTCCATGCCCGGCATGTTGACGTCGCTGACCACCAGACTGAACGCTTCGCGCTCGACGGCCTTCAGCGCCTCTTCGGCCGAACCCACTGCGTGGTAGTCGTGGCCGGCCAGCAACAGCGTATCGGCCAGCGCCTCGCGCAACGAGCGGTCATCCTCGACCAGCAGAACCTTGATGCCCATGACCTTCACTCAGCTCCCTGTACAGCAGAAAACAACGGCAGGATGACCTGCGCGCACGTACCGCGCCCGACCCGCGAACGCAGCTGCAATTCTCCCTGATGCGCACGCGCCACGGCCTTGACCACGGTCAGGCCCAGGCCGGTGCCGGTGACTTTGGTGGTGAAAAAGGGCTCGCCCAACCGCGCCAGCACTGCCGCATCGATACCGCTGCCGCTGTCACTGACACACAGGCGCAAGGTGTTGTCGCGGGTATAGCAATGCACCTTCAGACGCACCTCGCCGGCACTCGCCTGAATCGCGTTTTCAATCAGATTGAGTAACGCCCCGACCAGCGTGTCGCGGTTGCACAGCAACTCGCCGGCGTGGCTGTCGCACTGCCAGCGAATCGGCAGATCCTGCACATGGGTCAGCGCCGCAGCCTGTAACGACTGCATCAAGGCGCCGGGCGTGACGCGGTCGGTCAGCGGCAGCTCACCGCGAGCGAACACCAACATGTCGCGCACCTGATGCTCCAGCTCGTGCAAGCGCTCCTTGAGGCGCCCGGCGAAACGCTGCTGGGTGGCGAACGGCAATTGCTGCTCGGTCAAGTGACTGGCGTATAACAATGCGGCGGACAACGGCGTGCGAATCTGATGAGCCAGCGACGCGACCATCCGCCCCAGGGACGACAGTCGCTCGTGGCGGGCCAACTGATCCTGCAAGTGACGGGTTTCAGTCAGGTCGTTGAGCAGCACCAACTGCCCCGGCTCGGCATCCAGCGAGCGGGTGGCAATCGACAGGCGTCGACCGTTTTTCAAGGAAATTTCGTGGCCGTCATCTTCACGGGGCGCGAAGCAACGGGCGATGACATGGCGCCACAACTCACCTTCCAGCGGCAGGCCAAGCAATTCGATGGCGGCGGGATTGGCCTCGCACACGATGCCGTGACCGTCGATGACGATGACGCCACCGGGCAACAGATCGAGAAGGTTTTGCAGACGGTTGGCCAGCCGTTCTTTTTCCGCCAGTTCCTGCATGCGCTGGGCGCTGACTACGGCCAGCTCACCCTTGAGCTCGGTAACCCGGGCTTCGAGCATGCTGTAGGAGTCGGTCAGCTGGCTGGACATTTGATTGAACAGGGCGAATGCCTGCTCAAGCCCTTGGCGGCTCGCCTGCTCTACGGACGGCAGTTGCCCCGAGGACTCGGGGACAGAAGACATCTGGGAGGCTTGGGGCATTGTGCTCTCTCGCTTGGCTGACCGTCAGTTAAACGGAACGTTGCGAGGGATGTAGCAATACCCGTGCCTAAAAAAAACCGCTTATAAATGAAGCAGTTGAAAAACAGGCGTCAATCATCCGCCTGTTCATCTCCTTCACGACGGCTCATGCCGTACTTGCGCATCTTCTCCACCAGCGTGGTGCGGCGAATGCGCAGGCGTTCGGCGGCGCGGGCCACGATGCCGTTGGCGTCGTCCAGCGCCTGCTGGATCAAGCCCTGCTCCAGACCACCGAGGTAGTCCTTCAGGTCAAGACCTTCCGGCGGCAGCATGGCGTTGGCGGTGAAGTCCGGCGTATGGCCGTTGATCGCCACACGCTCTTCCAGATCGCTGCGCAGGCTGTCGACCATTTGCTCGTCTTCGTCGTCGACGTAGCGGAATTTCTTCGGCAGCTCGACCACGCCGATCACCCCGTACGGATGCATGATCGCCATGCGCTCCACCAGGTTGGCCAGCTCGCGGACGTTGCCCGGCCAGCCGTGGCGGCACAGAGACATGATCGCAGCAGAGTTGAAGCGGATCGAACCGCGCTTCTCGTGCTCCATGCGCGAGATCAGCTCGTTCATCAGCAACGGAATGTCTTCGACGCGCTCACGCAGCGGCGCCATCTCGATCGGGAACACGTTCAGGCGATAGTAGAGGTCTTCGCGGAAGGTGCCGATCTCGATCATGCTTTCGAGATTCTTGTGGGTCGCCGCGATGATGCGCACGTCGACGCTCTGGGTCTTGTTGCTGCCCACGCGCTCGAAGGTGCGCTCCTGCAGCACACGCAATAGCTTGACCTGCATCGGCAGCGGCATGTCGCCGATTTCATCGAGGAACAGCGTACCGCCGTTGGCCAGCTCGAAACGACCGGCACGGCTGGTGATCGCGCCGGTGAAGGCACCCTTCTCGTGACCGAACAGCTCGCTTTCCAGCAACTCGGCCGGGATTGCGCCACAGTTGACCGGCACGAACGGCGCGTCGCGGCGCTTGGAATGGTAATGCAGGTTGCGCGCAACCACTTCCTTGCCGGTGCCGGACTCGCCGAGGATCAGTACGCTGGCGTCGGTGTCGGCCACTTGCTGCATCATCTGACGCACATGCTGGATCGCGCGGCTGGTGCCGACGAGACTACGGAACAGGTTGGGCTCACGATGACGGCCGCGCTCGCGGGCCTGGTCGTACATCTCGCGATAGACCTGGGCGCGGTGCAGGGAGTCCAGCAGTTTGCTGTAGCTCGGCGGCATTTCGAGGGTCGAAAGTACCCGGCGGCGCTGGTCTTCGGGCAAGTCAACCGAAGAATTATCGCCCATCAGCAAAACCGGAAGGAACTCATCCCAGGTTGAGAGTGTCTTTAACAGGCCCAAAAGCGCACCAGGAGCATTGACCGTCCCGATCAGTACGCAAATGACCTCACGACTAGACGACAAAGAGCCGACTGCCTGCTGCCAGTCATGGCTTCCGCAGGGTAAATTTTCTTCGCCAAGAAAATTCAAGATCACCGCCAGGTCGCGGCGGCGGACGCTATCGTCATCGATCAGCAGAATTTTGGTTTCACGCCACATGCAATAGCAACTTCCCTAGTCAACTCAATGCCCAAAATGAGGGGCAAGCGAGACGCTTGCAGGACACCTTGTGCCTGTAGACGCCTGAAATCTGAAAACAGCCACTAGTTAAGTCAAAAAACCGTGCACAGTCAAATTTATGGCGCACATGTCTGGATTAACTGAGGGTTAATTAACCAAACAGATGGTAAACCTTTGCCGCATTCTGCGCTTGGGTGATCTGCGACATCTCGTCGACTATCGCCTGACGCTCACCCATGGCGACTTCAAGCAGCTGCTTGTACACGTGCAGCAACTCCTCAAGATTGTCCCGCAGCGCTACCTCATCAAGAGACGCCTCACTCATGACATCTTCCATGCAGGAACGGCAATCGAGATCCAGTTGACCGATCGCCTCCCAGTTGCGCTCGGCCAGGGCACCGACCAACGCCACTCGGGTTTCTTCGATTCGCTGCAATACAAGACTCATGATGATCTCCTTAAAACTGAGGAGCAGGCGTAGGAGCAATGGCGTCCCAGCCTTCTTTTACCGTGCTCAACAAGCCGGCAACCTCGTCCAGAATACGCGGGTCGCTGCTGATGTTCGCCTCGGCGAGACGCTTCATCATGTAGATGTAAAGACCATCCAGATCTGCCAGCGTATCCGCGCAATTTTCCAGATCCAGGCCTTCACGCAGACCGCTGACGATGCCAATGGCCTTGCTGATCGACGTGCACTTGGCAGGAATATCCTTGCGCTCGATCGCACCCTTGGCCTGGGCGATACGGTCCAGGCCGCCTTCCATCAGCATTTGCACCAGGCGATGAGGGCTGGCTTCGGACGTCTGAGCCTGCGCACCTACTTTCTGGTATTGCCGAAGGGCTAACATCGGATTCATATTCTACCTCATTTGCCACAATGACTCGTATGAACAGTGTATCGCCAGCGAGTCGAAAAACTTTAGACCATAAGACAAAAACCCGGCGCACGCTCGAAAGCGTAGCCGGGTTTTTGTCGCTCTTGCATATTACTTCGCGGATTGCTGAGCATTCAGCGAGCTGAAGAACGACGTGATGTTGCTCGCCGTAGCCTTCATTTGCCCTACCAGCAAGTCCATGGCGTTGTACTTGGCAGTCAACGTCTTGGTCAGGTTGGCCACACGCAGATCCAGCGCCAGTTGCTGGGAAGTGAGGTTACGTGTGTTGTTGTTCAGGATAGTCAGGCGCTGATCCAGCAGGCCGGTGGTGGTCTTGCCATCGGCCGAAGCCTTGAGGTAAGGATCCACGGCCTTGCTCATGCGCGCCAACAGACCATTGGTGTCGTTGGTGCCAGTGAACATCTCCTGGACCTTGCCGCTCATGCCCGGCGTAGCCATGGCCTTGTTGAATGCAGTCGTGTCGAACGTCAGGTTACCGGTATTGCGGTCGGTCATGACCCCCAACTGCGACAGATAGGCTATCGGGCTGCCAGCGGTTGCACTCGGGGCGGTAATTTGCCCACGGATATCGGCAACCAGCGAGCGCGCCAGGGAGTCACCGGTGAACGCCGCCTGAACGGTCAGCTTGCCATCTTCGTCCGGGGTCGCCTTGGACAAGGTGTCGATGGTGTTTTTCAAGGTGTTGTAGGCATCGACGAACGCCTGAACCGACGTCTGCAAACCTTTGGTATTACCGTCGACAGTCACCGTGACAGGTGTCGGTGGCGTACCCGGGCTGGCCGTTACCAGGTTCATCGTCAGACCGCTGATAGCACCGGTAACCGTGTTGCTCTTGCTGGTCACCGCCAGACCATCAATGGTCAGCGACGCATCCTTGGCGAGGCCATTGACCGCGCCGGAGTCACCGGCGGCCGGGTTGGAGCCCATCGACTGGGTACCGTCGATTTCCAGGCCGGCAATGCCGCTGACTTTCATGTCGGAGCCGGCGCCAGTCTTGCTCGAACTGATCACCAGGCGCGAAGCACCCGAGCTGTCGGTCACAATGTTGGCGGAAATACCGTTGACGGCCTGAGCCGAGTTAATCGCATCCCGGGTACTCTGCAAGGTGGCATTGGCCGGGATCGTGACATTGTAATCAGTGCCATTCTGAGTGATTTTCAGGGTACCACTCGGAATGGCACTGGCAGCACCGCCGGCAAAGGATGCACTGGCTATTTTCGAGCCGGTAGCCAGATTATTCACAACAACACTGTAAGTACCCGAGACGGCGGTGTTATCCGCAGAAACCCCCAGAACGGCCGGAGTGCCCGAAGTTGCCGTGTAACCGGCAAACGCTGGATTGGTCTTGCTGCCCAGATTGGTCATCGCGGTCTGGAATGCGGTCAGCGCACTCTTCAACGTGCCGATACCGGAAATCTTCAGCGTGTTGGTTTTAGTCGCATTATCGATCTGCGTCTGCTTCGGCGACTTGTCGGCATTGACCAGCGCAGTAACGATTGCACCGATGTCCAGGCCGGAGCCCAGGCCCGAACCCGGTAAAATTGGACTTGCCATGTGCATCTCCCTTGGGGTTGTTGCCAGTCTTTTGACCCTTGCCGGCGCCTAAAGAACTTCAAACACTATTCATGCCAGTTATCAGACTTTGGCGTCGAACAACACGTGACTTGCGTTGGCGAGGCTGTCTGCCAGCTTCAGGGCTTCTGCGGAAGGGATCTGTCGTACGACCTCGCCCGTCTCGCTTGCGATCACCTTGACGATGACCTTCCCGGAATGCTCATCGATCGAGAACTCCAGATTGCGCTTGATCGACTGAACGAACTTCTCGATCTCCTGCACCGCCAGCTTCAGCTTGTTTTCATCGGCTTCCTGGCTCTTTTTCGAGGCAGGAACCGCTTCAACGGTCTGAGGCTTCGTTTCCACCGGCTTGTCAGCAACGGTATTGGCTGGCTTGGGAGCCGGATAAGACACGTTAAGCTTGACGCTCATGTCCATGCTCATCACCTCATAACGTAAAAAGCGAGAGAGCACGCAAGCGCACTCCCCCGCTAAAACTCATTCCGAAATTACTGAAGCAGCTTCAGTACAGCGGAAGGCAGTTGGTTGGCTTGGGCCAGAACAGAGGTCGAAGCCTGTTGCAGGGTTTGCTGCTTGGTCAGGTTAGCAGTCTCTGCGGCGAAGTCGGTATCTTGTACGCGACCTTGTGCAGCAGTGGTGTTCTCGGTGATGTTCTGCAAGTTCTGGATGGTGCTGGTCAGACGGTTTTGCGAAGCACCCAGGCTGGCACGAGTTGCACCGATTGCAGCGATAGCGGCGTCGATTGCAGTGATCGCGTTGTCGATGTTCTGCGCAGCAGAACCAGCACCAGTACCCGAAGTACCGGTCAGAACTACAGTACCGCTACCTACGGACAGGCTGACGGCGTCGAACTTGGAGCTCAGTACCAGGTCGATGTGGTTAGCCGAACCGGTGTTTGCACCCACTTGCAGAGTCACAGTACCAGCCGAACCATCCAGCAGGTTTTTGCCGTTCAGGTTGGTAGCGGCCGAGATACGGGTGATTTCGTCAGACATCTGAGCGAATTCAGCGTTGGTAGCGGTCTGGTCAGCAGTACCGTTGGTACCGTTACGTGCTTTAACAGCCAGTTCACGCATACGCTGCAGAATGTCGGTCGAAGCTTGCAGAGCGCCTTCAGCGGTCTGGGCAACGGAGATACCGTCGTTGGCGTTCTGGATTGCCTGGGTGTTACCGCGGATCTGGGAAGACATACGGTTGGAGATCTGCAGGCCAGCGGCGTCGTCTTTAGCGCTGTTGATTTTCAGGCCGGAAGACAGGCGCTGCATCGAAGTCGACAGAGCGTCGGAAGCGCGGTTCAGGTTTTTCTGAACGTTCAACGACGTGGTGTTGGTGTTTACTGTTAAAGCCATGACGAATTCCTCGTTGGTTGGGTACTGCGGCTTCCGGCCCTGGCAACCGCCGGGTATGGCCTAGAGAACCTTCGTAATAGTTATCGTCGGGTTTGCAGGTTGCTTGAGGGCTTTTTTGAAAAAATTTGCCATCAACCTGCCACCCCCAAGAAAACAAAGACTTAGCAGCACTTTACCTTCGAAAAAATGACGTCATAAAACCGTCCGTGGCGCAAACCTGCGGGCCAGTGCTGTCGGCTTTTCTCAAGCCGCAGAATTTTCCAGCAACCCGATCAATTCGTACTCCATGAAATCGGCGAGCCCGAGCCAGTCCTGGCACTCCTGACATTCGAGCATTCGCGTGAGCACTTGCGCCCACGACTGCTGGATATCCGGCGAAGCGGACACCAGCAATTGCTGTGCACCTTCGAATACATCCACCATCTCCAGCGCCGCTTCGACATCGCGCCCCAGGCGAAACAGGCCGGCGCACCGCCGGCATTCGTCGATACAGCCTTGCAGCGCACTCATTGCACGAACTCCTGATTGAAACGCGTCCCGGCAATCAACGCACCTGCGCGGCTACTGTTGAAAAACTCGACGTGCGGCTGACTGGCGATGTATCGCTCCAGCACACACAGATAACCGCGAAAATTGAGCTGCGTACTGACACGCTCGCCGAAGCCGTCACGCACCCAGTGTCGCGCCTGATTCACCGAGGGGCCCAGGTCACCGTCACTCCAGCCGGCGTGGGTCTTGTTCATCGGGAAGGCAAAATCGGCGCCGAACAGCGTGATCCGCGCCGCGCCCATCTTCACCGCCAGATCCACCGCCGGATGAATCACACTGCCGCCCACATGCAGCAGCGCTCTTGGGTGCTGCTCACGCAACGCCGCATAGACCGGACTCAGCGAATAACCGCCGTAGCGCTTGCCCTTCCATGCCCTCAACACCTCAGGGTCGCTCATCGGCAAATACACCAGCGGGATGCCGTCGGACTCTTCAAAGGGCAAATGCCGGAAGCTGATGCGCTGGTCGATGCTCACCACGTAGTCGGGCACGATCCCGTGCTCACGCAGCGGGCGGTAAGCGGTATCGACACAGATGAACAATGGACGCCCGGCCCGCTCGCGAATCGCGGCCAGTCGCTCGAAATGCTGCTCAAGGGTCGGTCCGGTGCCGATCACATAAATCTCCCGACCGGCACAGGTACCGAACAACGTCGCCACATCATCGTCAGCGAGCAATACCGGCAAGCAATCCTGCAGACGCTGTTGAATGAACGGTGACTGCGGATCGAATTCACGGTTGTTGAAGCTCAGGTGCACTTCACTGACCAGTCGATCACGAATCTTCGCGTTGAAGTCATCGGCCAGCAGCATTTCGGCAGGCAATGCGAAGAACGGCGTGCAGATGTCGGGCAGGTCGCCGGCGAAGAGCAATTCAACCCGCGAATCCTGCAGCCACTCACGCTGATCGAGCAGTTGCAGCACCAGAGCAAACAGCGCGCCATTGAGGATGTGTACGTAAAGTCGCTCAAGCCCGGCGCGCTCCAGCAGCACCGTGGGCAGATCACCCAGGCCGGTGCCGTAGACGTGCAGCTGCGGCTTGTCCGTCGGCAGGCTGGCGGCCTGAATCTGCGCCTCCCGGACACGATCATGACGACTGGTGAGCTGAATGCCGCCGATGCTCAGCGTCGAGCCCAGCCCTTGCGTCAGTTCGGCCTCGATCGCCGAACTGTCTTCGTTCAGCAATCGTGCGAACAGCGCCGGCCAGCGTCGTTCGATGACTTCAGCGTTGGCCTGGAAAAACTCGCTCATGGTGCCTCGCGCTCCCTTCAGGCAAAAAAATAGCGTTCAAGGTTACCCCTTGAACGCTCTTTTTGTATCCGTCGTTTTTGGTGGATTCAAGGACGATAGATAATCGCCGAACCCCACGACAGACCGACACCGAAACCACTGATCGCAATGCGATTCCAGTCAGAATCCATCACGTGCTTTTCCAGCAGCAGCGGCACACTGGACGACACGGTGTTACCGGTCTCGACCATGTCCTTGATGAACTTCTCCGGTTCGCCTTCGAAGCGCCGCGCCACGGCATCGACAATCGCCGCACTGCCCTGGTGAATGCAGAAGGCATCGATGTCATCGGCCTTGAGACCGGAATCGTCGAGCAGTTCGTGCAGGTGCGCCGGGACTTTGAGCAGCGCGAAGTTGAACACCTGACGGCCGTTCATGAAGAACACGCCATCGGTCACCTTCAGGTGCGGTGCGCCGGAACCGTCGGTGCCGAACTTGGCCTTGCCCAACGCCCAGACCGGGTCTTCGCCCATCCAGGTGGCGGTGGCGGCGTCGCCGAACAGCATGGTGGTGTTGCGGTCTTCCGGATCGACGATCTTCGAATACGGGTCAGCGGTGATCAGCAGGCCGTTCTTCAGGCCGGCGGCTTCCATGAAGCCCTTGATCGCGTAGATGCCGTAGACGTAACCGGAGCAGCCCAGGGAAATATCGAACGCCGCGACATGGGTCGGCAGGCCAAGCTTGTCCTGCACGATTGCAGCAGTATGCGGCAAGCCTTCTTCGTCACCGTTCTGGGTCACGACGATCAGCGCATCGATGGATTCACGTTTCAGCTCAGGGTTGTTGGCAAACAGCGCATTGGCCGCTTCAACGCACAGATCGGACGTTTCCTGTTCTGCGTCTTTACGTGGCAGGAAGGCCGAACCGATCTTGCCGAGGATGAATTCTTCATCCTTCTCGAATTTTGCACCTTGTGCGTAATTGTCCACGCCGGCTACAGGAACGTAGCTCGCAATGCTTTTTATGCCAATCATTACGGCTTCCCAATAATAAACAGCCCAATACCACCGCTCGCAAGGATTCGAGGGGCGCCGACAAACAGAAAACGGCCGCCACAACGGGCAGCCACGGGGAGCGCAAAGGGCTATCACTGGAACCGAAAACGGGCCAGGCGCCATCTCCCCGGTCATTACAATACAGTGAAGATGCGCGTTATGACTCGCAGGTCACGCTATTTTGCCGAATCGGTGCAGATCGGGTTATTCGACCAGCGACCAGTCCAGTGGCGTGCCGCGTTTGATCGGCGCGTGCGCGCGGCGGCCGAGGACGGCATCGGTGTGCTTGGGCGGCAGACCGAGACCGGGACGAATGGCGCGCACATTGGCCGCCGTAAAGGGTTCACCGGCCGCCATATCGGCCGTGACGTACAGCGACCGACGGTAAACCAGCGACTTCTGCTCAGCCTCGGTCACGCCGTAATGCACCTGGCCCATGGCCTGCCAGGCGCGTTCGGTCTCCACCACCAGGCTGGCCAGTTCCGCCGGTTCCAGTGAGAAACTGGCGTCCACGCCACCGGCTGAACGGTCGAGGGTAAAGTGTTTTTCCACCACCGTGGCGCCGAGGGCCACCGCCGCCACCGATACGCCGACACCCATCGAATGATCGGACAGCCCGACCTCACAGCCAAACAGCTCACGCAAATGCGGGATCGTGCGCACGTTGCTGTTGATCGGCGTCGCCGGGTAAGTGCTGGTGCATTTGAGCAGTACCAGATCCTTGCACCCGGCCTCGCGGGCAGCGCGTACGGTTTCGTCTAGCTCGGCGATGCTGGCCATGCCGGTGGAAATGATCAGCGGTTTGCCGGTCGCCGCGACACGGCGAATCAACGGCAGATCGGTGTTCTCGAAACTGGCGATCTTGTAAGCCGGCACATCGAGGCTTTCGAGGAAATCCACGGCGCTGTCGTCGAACGGCGTCGAAAACGCGAGCATGCCCAGTTCCCTGGCCCGGGCGAAGATCGGCGCATGCCATTCCCAGGGTGTGTGAGCCTTTTCATACAGATCGTAGAGCGAGGTACCGGCCCACAGACTGTTCGGATCCTTGATGAAGAATTCGCCTTCAGCCAGATCCAGGGTCATGGTTTCAGCGGTGTAGGTTTGCAGCTTCAAGGCATGGGCACCGGCCTTTGCCGCCGCCTCGACAATCTGCAAGGCGACGTCCAGCGACTGGTTATGGTTGCCGCTCATTTCGGCGATGATGAACGGCGGCGCATCGGCACCGATCTGACGGTTGCCGATCTTGAAACTGCTCATTGACGGGATTCCTTCAAAACCTTGGTGAACGCACAGGCACTCTGAGTGAACCCGGCGTCACGAAAAACATTCATCGAGGGCCGATTGGCCGGCAGCACCTGGGCGGTGATGGCGGTCATCTGCGGCCAATGCGCAGACACAAAAGCCTCACCCTGCGCCAGCAACGCCCTGCCCCAACCCAGACCGAAACGCCCCTCGAGCAGATACAGCGAAACCTCTGCCTCCAGGCCGCGCAAATCGTAGCGCAGGACGCCGACCGGGCCGTCATCTGCTTCGGCGACCAGCAACAACCGCTGAGGATTGCGCAGGCTCGCACCCAGCCAGTTCAGATGTTGCGACCAATCGATCACGCCGCTGTCCAGTGACCAGCGGCGCACTGCCTCGGCATTGCGCCCGTCGAACAGCAATTGCGCGTCATCCGGCGTCGCCAGGCGCAACTTGAGCACCGCACCGGCCAGTGCCGCCGCTACCCGCAACGCACCGCGCCCGTCGACCAGTTGTCGTGAACGCTCGGCCAGGCTCTGACGCAGATAAAAATTGTCGACGACAAAACCGATGGCATCACGCAGTTGCTCGACACTCACCTGCTCCCGCGCGCCCATAAACACATGCGCTCCGGCCGCCGCCATCACCTCGCCGTTGGCCTGCTGGTTGTTCGATACCGCAATGCAGATCGTCGGCAGGCCCAGAGCTGCACGCTCCCAACTGGTGCCGCCGCCGGCACCGATGAACAGGTCGGCCTCGGTCATACGCCGATGAAAATCGCTGACGAAGCTGTGCAGACGCCAGTGCGGCCGCGATTCGGCCAGCGCCTGCATCTCTGCCCAGGCCGGGTTGTCGGCGCCGGCGACGAAATCCACTTCAAGCGCCGAAAAATCCGCCAGCGCCAGCATCGCGTGATGGGTCTGGCGCGCCGCATCGAAGCCGCCGAAATTCACCAGCACCCGGCGCGCCACCGGTTTGATCTCGATGGCCGGGCCGCTGAATTCTTCACGCAGCATGGCAAAGCGCGGGCCGAGCAGCGTCCGGCACCCGGCGGGCAGCAGCGGCTGATAGTTTTCGCTGAGCCCCGACAGATTCTGATTGAGCAGCAGATCCACGCTGTAGCGACGGGTCGCCAGATCGTCGACGGCGGCGATCCTTGGGGCAAAACGACGGGCAGCGGTCTGCCAGTGATGATCGAGGCCGTAATGGTCGGCGATCACCCAGTCAAACTCAGGCTGCCCTTCCAGTTGCATTGCCAGCGCATCGATATCCGCCTGCCACGGCAGCATCGATTCGATGGCCTGCTCCGGGTCTTCACCGGCATAGCGATCCGGCAACGCGAAGGTCTCGAAGCCTTCGCTCTGCAACGCATCGAGCCGATGGCCGGGCAACCGACGGCAGGCGAACGCGACATGGCTGCCTTGCGTGCGCAGTACTCGCGCCAGCGTCAGGCACCGGGCGATATGGCCGCTGCCGATGGTCGGCGAGGCGTCAGCGCGGATCAGCACTCTCATTGCAGCTCTCCACCAGCCTTGAGGGCGGCGTAAAGGTATTCAGCGCGTTTCCAGTCTTCGACGGTATCGATGTCCTGCACCAGATACCGGGGCAGGATCACCGGCAGGCTGGCCGACGAATACAGCACCTCGCCCCCCAGCCACGCTTCGCTGCGCCCCCAATAGAACTGGCCGGCATCCTGAAAGGCAGCCGGCAGATCCTGTGAACGGGTATTGCGAAATTCGGGGTACAACGCCGTCAACGCACCCTGTCCGTCGAGGGTCAAGGCGCGCTGCACCGGAAAGCCGAAATCGGTGACTGAAAAAGCAAAGGACTTGTCCGGATGCTGCGCCAGCAACTCCAGGCCCTGTCGCAGAAACCGCGCCTGCAACAACGGCGCGGTGGCGTACACACAGCAGGCGTAATCGAAGGCCGGCAGTTGCTCCAAGGCATGCACGATCACCGCTGCGGTGCCGGTGAAATCATCGGCCAACTGCGCCGGACGCATGAACGGCACGTCAGCACCGTTGGCCCGCGCCACGTCGGCGATCTCTGCATCGTCGGTGCTGACCACCACCTGCTCGAACAACCCTGAATCAAGGGCGGTGCGAATCGAGCGGACAATCATCGGCACACCGTCGAACGGTTTGAGATTCTTGCGCGGGATGCGTTTACTGCCCCCGCGGGCCGGGATGATTGCGACGTTGTTCAAGGACGTTTTTCCAGCAGGAACCAAGTGATGTCGTCCACCGGAAATTGCGGATCGCGGTGATAACCGAAGCCGTAATCCAGCAGTTGCAGATCAGGATAGCGATCGAGCATTTCCCCGGCGAAGTCGCGCTTGAACAGCTTGCCGCTGTTGCCGCGATAGGACACTTCCACCGGCGACGGATTGTAGTACTCGGCGATCAGGATGTAGCGCGAACTCAACTCATACAGTTGCGCATAGGCCGTCGCCAACAGCTCCGGCGCCAGATGGATCAGCACGCCTTTGCTCAGGGTCAGATCGTATTGGCGCTCACGGGGAAAGTCGAACAGCGAGCCGTGCCAGATGTTCGCAATCTCCAGCGCCCGGGCCTGGGCACAGGCGCTGGCGTTGATTTCGACTCCGAACAGTTCGCAGCGCGGCAACAGCTGACGCAATGCCTGCAAGTTGTTGCCGGCATTGGTGCCCAGTTCCAGCAGGCTGTCGATCCGCCCGGCCCGGGTCAGCGCCTTGGCGAACAACGCCAGATTGGCCGCCACCAGTGGCTGGCCGACGTTGCGGTCAACGTACTGGTTGCCGAACTCGCCCTGCCAGAATTGTTCCTGCTCGCTCAGATCACGCATTACCGTTTTCCATCCACCGCCGCGGCGGCAATCATTCAGTCAACCGACGCAATTGCTCGACCACGTAGTCCTGCTGCTGATCGCTCAGCAACGGAAACAGCGGCAGACTGATCGCTTCGGCGTAATAACGCTCGGCTTCGGGAAAGTCGCCCTCGGCAAAACCCAGGTCACGATAGTACGGCTGCAAATGCAGCGGAATGTAGTGCAGGTTCACGCCGATACCGGCGGCGCGCAAGCCTTCGAACACCTGACGGTGACTGAGGCTGATGCGCTCGGTCTGCAAACGCACCACATAAAGATGCCAGGCCGATTCGGCGTCCGGCTGGATGCTCGACACGGTGACCGGCAGGTACGCCAGCAGACGGTCGTAACGCGCGGCCAGTTCCCGACGGCGTGCAATGAACTCATCCAGTTTTCTCAGCTGCGACAGGCCCAGCGCGGCTTGCAGATCGGTGATCCGGTAATTGAAGCCCAGCTCGACCTGCTGGTAGTACCAAGGACCGTGGCTGGGCTCGGTCATCTGCTGCGGATCGCGGGTCATGCCGTGGCTGCGCAGGCGTTGCAGGCGCTCGGCCAGTTCCGGGCGATTGGTCAGCACCATGCCGCCCTCGCCGCTGGTGATGATCTTCACCGGGTGGAAGCTGAACACGGTCATCGCGGCAAATTCACCGCAACCCACCGGGCGTCCGGCATAGCTTGCGCCGACCGCGTGGGACGCATCTTCGATCACGGTAAAGTTGTAGCGCTCGGCCAGTTCGGCGATTCGTCGCATGTCGCAGCTCTGCCCGGAGAACGCCACCGCCACCAGCACTTTGGGCAGCGTACCGTCGCGTTCGGCAGCATCGAGTTTGTTCGCCAGAACTTCGGCATCGAGGTTCAAGGTCAGCGGATCGATGTCCACGAAATCCACGTCGGCACCGCAATAACGGCCGCAGTTGGCCGACGCGAGAAAGGTGTTCGGCGTGGTCCACAAACGATCACCCGGGCCCAGCCCCGCCGCCACGCAGGCAATGTGCAACGCCGCGGTGGCATTGCACACCGCCACGGCGAAATCGGCCTGACAACGCTCGGCCACCGCCTGCTCGAAGCGTTCGATGGTCGGGCCTTGAGTGAGCCAGTCGGACTGCAACACCTCGACAACCGCGTCGATATCCGTCTGATCGAGACTTTGCCGACCGTAGGGAATCATACCGACAGCTTCGCGTGCAGGTCGGCGATCTGCCCCACCGAGAGGAAGTGCGGGTTGGTGTCGGAGCGGTACTCGAAATCTTCGCCGACCGGCACGCCACGTTCACCGAGTTTGTCCTCGGCAAAATCCACGTCGACGCTGGTAAAACGAATCGACGGCTGGATCGTGTAGTGATCGGCAAATTCCAGGGTCATCCGCGCATCGTCCAGCGGCACCATCAGCTCGTGCAGTTTCTCGCCCGGACGGATGCCGACGTTCTTGTGCGGCAGGTGCTCGGCCATTCCCCGCGCGAGATCGACCACGCGGATCGACGGGATCTTCGGCACGAACACTTCACCGCCGTGCATGCGCGCAAAGCTGTCGAGCACGAATTGCACGCCGTGATCGAGGGTGATCCAGAAGCGGGTCATGCGCTCGTCAGTGATCGGCAGTTCTTTTGCGCCGTCGGCGATCAGCTTGCTGAAGAACGGCACCACCGAGCCGCGCGAACCGGCGACGTTGCCGTAGCGCACCACGGCGAAACGCGTCTGCTGTTCGCCGGCGATGTTGTTGGCGGCAACGAACAACTTGTCCGACAGCAACTTGGTGGCGCCGTACAGGTTGATCGGGCTCGCGGCCTTGTCGGTGGACAGTGCGACGACTTTCTTCACGCCGTTGTCGATGGCGGCAGCGATGATGTTTTCCGCGCCGTTGACGTTGGTGCGGATGCATTCGGTCGGGTTGTACTCCGCCGCCGGCACCTGCTTCAACGCCGCAGCATGCACCACGTAATCAATGCCGCGCATGGCCTGACGCAGACGATCGGCGTCGCGCACGTCACCGAGGAAGTAACGCATGCACGGCGCATTGAACGTCTGCTGCATTTCGTATTGCTTGAGTTCATCCCGGGAGAACACCACCACGCGCTTGGGCTGGTATTGCTCGAGCAGGCGCGCAATGAACTTGCGCCCGAACGAGCCGGTGCCGCCGGAGATGAAAATCGATTTTCCGTTGAACATGTCTTGAGTCCCGTTCCCTGTCGACCTAGGCGATCAACTGTGCCCAGTTCAGCGAAGCACTGTCGTTCAGAACAAAGCCTTTGCCGATCAGGCTCAGGTTGGCGTTGTAGGCCTGATCCCCGGCGAAAGTCGCCGCCCATTTTTCCTGCAATGCAGCCAGTGCCTGGCTTGCCTGATCGATCTCGCCCTGATGGATGACCTGGACCGATGGCGTCCAGACGGTCAGGTAACCGGCCTGGCCGGCCTTCAGGCACAGGTCGACATCGCTGAAGCCGGCAGCGAACGTGCTGTCGTCCAGACCGCCCAGAGCCTCGAACAATTCTTTGCGCACCATCAGGCATACGCTCGAAACCGCCGAGTAGTTCTGATCCACGGACAACCGGTACAGATAGCCTTCGGCATCGTGTTTCTCGCCGACGAATGCCGAACCGACGCCACCGTTCATGCCCAGGATCAGGCCGGCCTGGCTGACCTTGCCGTCGCGGTCGACCAGTTTCGGGCCAACTACGCCGACTTCCGGACGCAGAGCATGGTTGAGCAGCGAGTCGAGCCAGTTCGGGTTGACCACTTCGGCGTCCGCCGCCAACAGCACCAGGAACTCGCCCTGAGCTTGCTGGCTGGCCGCGTTGCACAGTGCGGGCGTGCTGAGCGATTGATCGGCACGCAGCACACTGACTTTCGGATGCTGATAAGTCCCGAGCCAGTCATTGACCTCGGCCGATTGAGAAGCCTTGGTTGCAATCAGGATTTCGTACTTGTGATAACGGGTGCGCAACAGCACACCTTCCAGGCAACGTTGCAGAGCAGGCAGATCGTCCCCGGCCGCTATAACGATCGACACCAGAGGACGATCGCTGTGGTGATAATCGATCTGGTAAACACCCGGCAGCGCCGACGTGACCTTGGCTTTGTAACCGCGGTTGCCTAGATGACGCAGCAATGCCAGACGCTCATGGGCGTTCTCTTCCAGCTGCGGTGCCTGAGTGATAAGCAGCGGTTCATCGAGGTGCGCCAGGCAGTTCAGGCCACCTTGCTCAATGATGCGCAGTAGCAGGTCGAACTCCAGCGCCTTGCTGAAATCGGCGCGGTAGCCGTCGACTTCCAGCAGCACTTCACGCCGGACCAGCCAGTGCCGCGCCATCAGGCCCGGCAGGCTCAGCAACAGGTCGAGATTGAAGCCCGGACGGAACACGTCCATCAGCGCACCGTTTTCCCGTCGCTGGATCTCGTCCGTGGAAACGGCATTGATGCCGTCGGCATTCATCAACTCCAGGCTGGCGCGCAAGAGGCCGCCGGCGGTGAACTCATCCCCCGCTTCGGCCAGAAGCAACCAGTCGCAAGGCGACTGACGAGCGCTCTGGTTAAGCTTGTCGACAAGATTGTCCGGCGTAACACGGACAAAGTGCAGGGTGTTCTGCGCAGTGGTCGCTGCCGGGGCGTCACCAGTGGTGAACACGACAATGCGGAACGCCTTGGATTGACCTTCGAGCAGGCTGTCGAGGCTGACCTGCAACTTGTCGATATCGTTATCCATGTCCACCAGGAAGATGCCGAACTGCGGGCCACCACCGTTGGCGGCCAGGTGTTCGGTAATCGACGCGATCTGCCCGGCATCCGCCTGACGCGACGCCAGCCACTTGAGCAGACGCCCGGACTGCATCTTGTCGAACACCTGATGATGGTCGGCGACGGTCAACGCTTCCATGCGGGCGATCCAGTCACGCATCGTCTGCGCTTCGTCATCCTCGCCAGACAGTTCCAGTTGCACCGCCAGGCGTTTGGCGACGGTGCGGTTGAACGCGTTGAGGTCGTGGGCCTGCCACAGACGGTCGAGCACACTTTCAGGGGTATCGTTGTTGCGCGCCTCGATCAGATGCGCCTGACGGGTCCACACCCCTTCAAGACCTTCCAGTTGAATGCGGCCGGCCGGCATCGCGTGCAGCATGAATTCAAACTGCGCGAGGCGATCAAAGAACGCCTGGTTGTAGAACGGCATTTCGACGTACTGCAGAGGTCCGAAACGGCGATCCGGACGCTTGAGTTCCTGGTTCCAGGTGGACTGGATAATCAGCTCTGCCGTCAGGGCCCGATTGGTTTGAAGGCTGTCGACCATCGCCTCGAAACTTTTAAGGGCAAAGGCCTTGCCCTGCTCTGCATTCAGATCCTTGATACCTGTCGGCAATCGCGCCAGAAACTCGGCGAAGGCTTCGCGCTCGGCCACCGATTTAGGATCGATGTAAGTCAGCGAGTGGTACACCTCGGTGCTGTGCTCGGAGTTGCCATAGTTGATCTCCCGCACCACATACGGTATCGGCAGGATCCGTGCCTTGGCACTGGCCAGCAGGAAGTAAACATGGCCGATTTCCTGCCACTGGAAACTGGTGCCCGGCGGCAATGCCGAATGCCAGGTTTTCATCAGGTCGGTACGGGTCACCGCATAGAACGGCGGGATGTACTGACTCATGTAGTCCAGGACCCGATCCTGCGCCCGCTCGGAGGCATAGTCCTCCTGCACTTTCTTGTCGCGACGGTAGTAGCTCACGCCACCGGCCAGTGTCAGGTACATCAGGCAGTAGCCGTGGCACATGTCGTAGTCGCGATTCGCCTCCAGGAAGCCCACCGACTCGGCGAGCGAATCGTGCAGGATGAAGTCGTCATCGGCTGCCAGCACCATGTATGGCGTGGTCAGTTGCTCCACGCCATAGGCCAGTTTGGCCTGCATGCCCCAATAGGCGAATTGCGGCACGTGGTGGTAATCGACCGAAGAAAAGTCGCCTTCAGGCCGCTCGGCGGTGGAGTCCAGCACCATGATTCTGCAGGGCAGGCTGCTGTAGTACTTGACCGCCCGACGCAGGAACGCCGGACGATTGTGCGTAATCAGCACCACGGTCAACAGCTCGTTGAGCGGTAGCGTCAATTCAGAACCGAACTTGCCTTGCATAACTTCTCTCCACAACCGGCGACTCGCCGAGACAACGCTTTTGTGATGTTGCGAATTAACGAACGCGACGCAGATAGCCGTCCGGCGCCACGGTGATCAGCAGCTTGTTCTGCAACTGAACATCGATCTCGAAATCCTTGTTTTCTTCCAGGTATTTCCACACGGCGGTCTTCGGGTTGTCGCCCGGGCCCCATGGACGATCCGGGAAGAAGTCGGCCGGCATGTCTTCAACCACGGTGTCCATCACCACGCAGTAGCTGTCGACCGAAACCAGTGGCGCGTAGAGGCGCAGCTCTTCGAGCACGTGGTCGTGGGTGTGGTTGGAATCGAGTACCAGAATGACTTTCTTGCCTTCGGCTGCCGCGCGTACCTGGGCAGCGATGGCCGGGTCGATGCTCGAACCTTCGATCATCTTGATGCGCTTGCTCATCGGATGGCTCTCAATGGCTTCGCGGTTGTGCGGGCGGATGTCCAGGTCAATGCCCAGCACTTCGCCGTGACCCTGCAGCTCCAGCAACGAGGCGTAGTAGATGATCGAACCGCCGTGGGCGATGCCGCACTCGATAACCAGATCCGGCTTCACCTGCCAGATGATTTCCTGCATGGCCATCATGTCTTGTGGCAGCTGGATGATCGGACGGCCCATCCACGAGAAGTGGTAGCTGTACTTGTGCTTGGCCGATTCGTTGAAAAAGTCGCGGGCCAGGCCGGTGAGTTTCTGGTCGTCACCCTGTTGGGCGATCTGCTCGCGGCATTCGGCTTCGAAAGCTTTGTTGATGCTGTTGTCGGTCATTTTCAAAATCTCAAGGGTCACTGGAACGAAGCGCTGTCGACGGCGTGATAGACGTAACGTCCACCGGTCATCCGCTTGATCTCTTCGAGGTAATTGGAATTCATCACAAACAGGTTGGCGCCCTCGGGCAAGGCATCCATCGCCTCTTGCGGCGAGGACACCCGGGCGCCGCTCAGGGGCAGGTAACGCCCCTGCTTGGCCGGGTTGATGTCGACCACCCGGTCCACCGCCACGCCGGCGCGTTGCAGGAACAGCGAATAGATCACGCCTTTGGACGAGGCGCCCCAGATCGCCGAACCCTGCTCGGGCGCGCCCTGGATGATCTGCACCGCGCGCTCGAGGCTGGCAGTGAAATCGTCCGGCAATGCCAGGCGCGGCACCGGTTGTTCGGGGGTCAGGCGCAGCGTGGCAAGGTCAGCGACGATGTACAGGTATTGGCCACCGAACAGGTGACCGGCCTCGTGCACGGTGCCGAACATCCGGCGCAGGTCGTCGAGGCGGAAGTAATTGACGTGCTCGTAGAACAGGTCGAACCAGGCGCGGTGTTCGAGGATCCAGTCGAAGCACGGCACTTCGATGTAGATCTGCCCACCGCCCTGATTGGCTTCGGCGATCACCGCCAGAAAGCTCAGCGGATCCTGGATGTGTTCCAGCACGTGACGCAGCACGATGGCGTCCGCTTCCAGGCCCAGACCACGGGTGAACGGGGCCTTGATCACGTCGGCGTTCTCGCCTTCGTAGGCCGGGTCGATGCCGGTGATGCGGTAGCCCAGGCCTTTGAGCAGCTCAAGGAAATAACCTTTGCCGCAGCCGACTTCGATCAGCTCCTGACCCTTGAAGTGCCGGGCAATGATGCCTTCGACATCGCTCAGGTGTTTCTGGAACTGGCCGGAATGGGCCTGCTCGTTCTGGTAGTCGGCGTCGTAGCTGAGTTTGTCGGCATCGAACGCTGCATTGAAGATCAGCCCGCTGCGTTCATCCTGCACCAGCAGCATGTCGGCGCTGGCCGATGCCTTCGCCGATTCGGGATCGGCAAAGGTGCGGTTCTGCAACACCGGCAGGTCGGTAACCCGATACAACTCGTGCCTCATTGCGGCTCTCCCAATAACTGTTGCAAGCGCTCGGTCACCGCCCAGAACGCCAGCGGTTCGTGGGTGGGATACGGGTAGTGGCCGAGGTTCAGGGCGATGGTCGCGCCGCGCTCACGCACGCGCTGTTCAACCAGCGCCCGCACGGAAACCGGCTGGCCGCTGGCGCAGTTGAGCGTGCCGTCGAAATCGCGTTTGTGCAGGATCGCGGCGAGGTACGCGGTGGCCGTTTCAATTGCCAGGAAGTCCCGCAGCTGTTCACCGGCCGACATGTTGAACGTCGCATCGCCGGCATCGATTGCCCGGTCCAGCGCCGCCAACAGACTGTTGGGGTTCTGCCCGGCGCCGTGCAGATAGAACAGCCGTGCCCATTGCAGGGTGAACGGATGCTCCTGCTGCAAATTTTGCAGAAACAGGTGCAGCGTGTGCTTGGCCAGCCCGTACGGATTGGCCGGCTGTGCGTCGTTCTGCTCGCTCAGCGGGCCGCTCTGCATGCCGTACTCGAAACAGGTGCCGGTCACCAGCACCTGCTTCACCCCCGCCTCTACCGCGCCTTTGATGAAGCGGTAGTCGGCCATCAGGTTGTGCTCGAAATGGAACAGCGCCCGGTAGTTCGGCAACCCCGGCCAGGCCAGGTGCGCGAGTGCATCGACGCCCTCGGTCAGCGCGCGCGCATCCAGATCCGCCGCGTGAATATCCGCGCTCACGAACTCGACGTCATTGATCCATGGCATGTCCGCGGCTTTTTGTGCATCACGCGCAACCGCCCGCACCGTGCAACCACGGGCCAGCAATGCCGCGACCAGGTGACGACCGACGAAGCCCGTGGCTCCGGTGACCAGGACTTTCACAGCACGCTCAACTCAGGCACGGCGATCACGAAGTGGCCGTCCCACTGACGCACCTGGGCCAGTTGCTGGCTGACTTCATGCAGCAGGTTCCACGGCAGCACCAGCACGTAATCCGGTTTTTCGATATCGATCTGCGCCGGCGCCACGATCGGAATGCGGCTGCCCGGCAAAAACTTGCTCTGTTTGTGCGGATTGGCGTCGGCGACCCAGGCCAGCAGATCCGGTTTGACCCCGGCGAAATTGAGCAAGGTATTGCCCTTGGCGGCGGCGCCGTAGCCGACCACTCGCTTGCCATCTGCCTTGGCCTGCAACAGGAAGCGCAACAGGTCATGCTTGATGCGCTCGGCAGCCGGCGCCAGCGTTGCGTAGTACTCGGCAGTTTTCACCCCGGCGTCGAGTTCGGCCTGCAACTGCTGTTGCACGGCCGGCTGCACGGCGCGGCGTTGGCCGTCCTTGCGCTGGACGAACACCCGCAGCGAGCCGCCGTGGGTGCTCAACTGACTGACATCGAACACTTCCAGGCCATTGCGCTCGCACAACGTCTGCACAGCAGTCAGGGACAGGTAGGAATAGTGTTCGTGGTACAGCGTGTCGAACTGCGCGCCGGCCATCAGCGTCAGCAGTTGCGGGAATTCGAAGGTGGCGACGCCGGTCGGCTTGAGCAGCGTGGCGAAACCACCGAGGAAATCGTTGATGTCCGGCACGTGGGCCAGCACGTTGTTGGCGGCCATCAGGTCGGCGCCCCAGCCTTCGCTTTTCAGCTGGGCGGCAGTGTCGCGACCGAAGAACAGTTCACGAATCTCCAGGCCTTTTTCCCGTGCCGCCTGCGCGGTGCTGCGAGTCGGCTCGACGCCCAGGCACTGAATGCCGCGACCGGCCACGTATTGCAGCAGGTAGCCGTCGTTGGCCGCGACTTCCACCACGCGGCTGTCGGCGGTCAGGCCAAAGCGCTCGACCATCTCGACCACATAACGCTCGGCGTGAGCCAGCCAGGTGCTGGAGAACGAACTGAAGTAGGCGTACTCGGCGTCGAACAGGCTGTCGGCGCTTGTGTAATCCTCAGTCTGCACCACCCAGCATTGCTGGCACACGGCAACCTTCAGCGGCACCCATTGTTCGGCCTGCTCCAGCCTATCGGCGTGCACGTAGGCGTTGGACGGTGGCGAGGTGCCGAGGTCGATCAGCGGCAGGCTCAGCGGTGCGGCGCACCCACGGCAGTTCATAGACGCACTCCAGCAAAGTGTTGATCGAGCGCGGGATGGCTGGAATCACGCGCTGACAAATTATTGACAGGCAACGGCCAGGCGATCGCCAGCCGTGGATCATTCACCGACAGACCGCCCTCGTGCTCCGGCGCGTAATCGGCGCTGTGCAGGTAAAGCAGTTCGGCATCGTCGGTGAGGGTCTGGAAACCGTGGGCGAAACCGGCGGGGATCAACAGGCTGCGACCATCGCCGGCCTTCAGGTGCTCGGCGTGCCAGTGCAGGAAGGTCTCGGAATCCGGGCGCAGGTCCACCGCCACATCCCACACTTCGCCGCGCAGGCAGGTGATTAGTTTGGCTTCCGGCGCGTTGGCGTTCTGGTAATGCAGACCGCGCACGCTGCCCTTTTCGCGGGTGCAGGAATGGTTGATCTGGCGGATGTGAAATTCACTGCCGAACGCCTTCAGACTGCCCTCGCAGAACAGCCGGGCGAAGTGCCCGCGCTGATCTTCGAAGCGTTTGTGCCGGACGCTGAATAACCCGGCCAGCGGTAACTGTTTCAAGGAAAACTCGCTCACAGCGCGCCCCGGTACAGGTTCAATTGGCCGAGGGTCACGGTGCGCATGTCGTCGCCGTTCTGCCACGCCAGATGCCAGTCGAGGGTCTGGGTCAGGCATTGCTGCAACGACCAGCGCGTTTGCCAGCCCAGCACCTGACGCGCGCGACTGCTGTCCAGACGCAGCAGGCCGGCTTCGTGCAAGTCACTCTTTTCGATACGCAGGCCACGGGCCTGAGGCCAGCGGTGGGCGAGCAGTTCGACCACTTCGCCGACGCTGCACATGTCCGCTTCACCCGGACCGAAGTTCCACGCCCCGGCGTATTCCGGGCCTTGTTCGTAGAGCCCGGCGGCCAGTTGCAGGTAGCCGGCCAGCGGCTCCAGCGCGTGTTGCCAGGGACGTACGGCTTGCGGGTAGCGCAGGGTCACCGGCTCATCTGCGGACCAGGCTTTCAGTACATCGGGAATCAGACGCTCCGGCGCGAAATCACCGCCGCCCAGCACGTTGCCGGCGCGGGCGGTGGCCAGCGCCAGGCCGTGTTCGGCGTACTTGTCCGCCGGAAAAAAGGATGCCGCATAAGACTGCGCCAGCAACTCGCAGCAGGCCTTGCTGCTGCTGTAAGGGTCGTGGCCACCGAGGGCTTCGTCTTCGCGATACGGCCACAGCCATTCCTTGTTGGCGTAGACCTTGTCGGTGGTCACCAGCACACAGGCCCGCACGCAACCGACCTGACGAATCGCTTCGAGCAGGTTCAGGGTGCCCATGACGTTGCTGGAATAAGTGCCGAGCGGATCGCGATAGCCTTCGCGCACCAGCGGCTGGGCCGCCAGGTGCAGGACGATCTCCGGCTCGGTGTCGGCGATGATCTCGAGCAAGGCGCCGAGGTCCCGCAGATCGCCGCGCTGATCGTTGATGCCTTCGCTCACGCGCGCCAGTTCGAACAGGCTCGGTTCGGTCGAAGGATCCAGGGAAAAACCGCTGACTTGCGCGCCGAGGCTTTGCAGCCACAGGGTCAGCCAGCTGCCCTTGAAACCGGTGTGACCGGTGACCAGAACCCGCTTGCCGCGCCAGAACTCCGGACTCAGACCCATTGCTTCCATGGGGCCTCCCCGCTCTGCCACAGCGCTTCGAGATGGTTCTTGTCGCGCAGGGTGTCCATTGGATGCCAGAAACCTTCGTGCTCGAAGGCTTTCAGTTGTTCGTCCTGGGCCAGTTGCGCCAGCGGTTCGGCTTCCCAGGTGGTTTCATCGCCGGCGATGTACGACAGCACTTTCGGCGACAGCACGAAGAAGCCGCCATTGATCCAGCCACCGTCGCCCCGCGGTTTTTCGGTGAAGCCGAGTACCTGATCGCCCTGCCTCTCAAGGGCGCCGTAGCGGCCCGGTGGCTGCACGGCAGTGACGGTCGCCAGACGGCCGTGGTTCTTGTGATAGTCGACCAGTTGAGCAATGTTGATGTCGGAGACGCCGTCGCCATAGGTGAAGCAGAACGCTTCTTCGTCCTTGAGGTAACGGCCGGCACGCAGCAGACGGCCACCGGTCATGGTTTCCTCGCCGGTGTCGATCAGGGTGACGCTCCACGGCTCGCTGTAGTTCTGGTGAACGTCCATGCGGTTGTTGCGCATGTCGAACGTGACGTCAGAGGTGTGCAGGAAGTAATTGGCGAAGAAGTCCTTGATCGCGTAGCCCTTGTAGCCGAGGCAGATCACGAAGTCGTGGATTCCGTGGGCGGAATACTGCTTCATGATGTGCCAGAGAATTGGCTTGCCGCCGATCTCGATCATTGGCTTGGGCTTGAGGTGCGACTCTTCACTGATGCGCGTGCCGAGGCCACCCGCCAAAATAACTGCCTTCATCGTCTCCCCTCTTCTACGTCACAGGGCTCGGCCTCGCTGTTGCAGGCCTTTGCGGCTGAACCTTGCCAGTCCGGGCGCAGGTCAATGACCGCGAGCGCTCGTTTTATGGCGATTTGAGGGGGACTTGCAGGAAACGCGCCAGCTCCGCCAGCCCTGCGACGGCGGGACATCCGGGCATGAAAAAGGGATGAGTCCGTTGCCGGAATCATCCCTCTCATCAAGCTACTTCACTGCATCGAACGGATCAGCCAAACATCGCGAATCCATCGATCGTGGCCGGCAGGTCGTAGACCTGGCCGTCAGCGGTCTGCAGATGCTCGATGTTGTTGTACCCGGCGTACCAGCCCTGCAGCTTCACGCCGCTGTCGGGAACGCCGGTGCTGCCGTCGTTGGCGCCGTGCAGATAGGCGTCATCACCGATGCGAGTGACGTTCAACTGGTCGAGATTGGCGACGGTGTTCAGGAT
The DNA here is from genome assembly GCF_002113045.1 of Pseudomonas sp. B26(2017). Lineage (NCBI taxonomy): Bacteria > Pseudomonadati > Pseudomonadota > Gammaproteobacteria > Pseudomonadales > Pseudomonadaceae > Pseudomonas > Pseudomonas sp. B26(2017). The sequence goes on from NZ_NEJJ01000012.1 coordinate 165,940, forward strand.
CAGCGTGTCATTGAGGTCCCAGCCTTCGTCCTGGATCGTCACCAGCCCGGTGATGTTCACGATATAGGTGTCATCCCCCATACCACCGAGCGCGACGCCGCCAGTACCGGACTGACCCGCCAGGTTGAGAACCAGCACGTCATTACCGCTGCCACCGGACAACAGATAATTGCTGCCTGTGCCGGTCAGCACGTCATTGCCGTCATCACCGAAGGCACTGCCGCTGTTGACCGTGACGGTGTCATCGCCCTGGTCTCCATGGGCCACTGTACCCAGGTCATTCACGGCACTGACGATGACGTCATCACCCGAACCGCCAGACAGCGTGTCGGCTTGCGCAACATCGCCGTCGAGACCGGACTTCAGTCCGCCATAAAGGTGATCGTTGCCTTCGCCACCGGTAAGCTGGTCATCGCCGGTGCCGCCTTCAAGGATGTTGTCGTCCGAATTGCCTTGCAGCGAATCGTTGTACTTGCTGCCGCGCAGGCCTTCGATATCAATGTAGGTGTCGTAAAGCGCGATGCCGCTTTGCGGCCCCCAGTCAAGAGAAGCACTCAACCCTTCGCTGCTGTCGTCATAGCTGACGATGTCGATACCGGCCCCGCCTTCAAAGCGATCACCGCCCGCGCCACCCAGAAGGACGTCATTGCCGGCGCCCGAAACGATGACGTTGTCCCCGTCATTGCCGTAGCCAGTGAAGTCTGCCGTGCCGGTGTAGGTCATGTTTTCAATGAACGGATCCATGTGCATCGACGACAGGCTGGTGTACACGTGGTCGGTACCACCGAAGAGGTCCGTCTCGACAATACTCACACCGGCGCTGTTGATGATGTACACATCGTCGCCCCTTCCACCTTCCAGCGTCACGCCCGCGACGTTGGCGGTGAATCGGTCAGTGAACGACGTCCCGATGACTTTCTCGACGTTCAGCAACGTGACATCCGGACCCGCTTGCTGACCAATGCCGATACTGACGCCATCAAAGGAGTGGCGGTAGCTCACGGTGTCGTAGCCATCGGCGCCATCCACGATCATCGCGTTATCGAGCAGATACACCATGTCATCGAAATTCGATCCCTGAATCGCCTCGATGCCGGTAAAGGTGTCGCCAGCAGCGATGGTCAATGCGTCGTAGTTCTCGAAGTCCTGGACTCTCACACCTTCAAGGCTGTCGGAATAGCTGACAGTATCGAAGCCTTCGCCACCCACGAAGTGATCCGCGCCGGCGCCACCCCAGAACCAGTCGTTGCCGGCACCGCCGATGATCTCGTTGTCACCGGCATTGCCGTAACCCTTGAAATCGCCGGTACCGGTGAAGGTAAGTTTCTCGATGAACGGGTCCATCTTCATGGTGTTGAGGTGAGTGCGCAGCTCACCCGCAGCGACTGTCGTCGAAGCATCGTTGAACTCGACGCTCACCCCCGAGGACAAGGCGTAATAGCTCGCCGTATCAAATCCATCCCCGCCATCCAGCAGATCATTACCGGCACTTGCCAGCAACACATCATCCGACTCCAGTCCATGAAGTTGGTCATCACCGTCGGTGCCCAACAGGACATCGGCATCACTCGTTCCATTCACTACTGACATTTGCGTCTTCCTTGCGTTGTTGTTGAACCGGAACCTGCCTCGCGGGCACAAGCCGATCACGCCAGCAGCCACCGTCCGAGGTCAGCGAATAGAGAAGTATCGACAGGGAAATCCCAGTGCTTGAGGCTCTGCGGTGAAAAAGTATCGATACCGATACCAATGGAATGCTGAAGACGCAAAAAAGGCGACTCGATAGTCGCCTCTTTTCCAGCAGTGCCGGTCAGTCCGCCAGCCAGCCGTTTTCCCAATACCGCAGGTTGTCGCCGCGCAGCACGTAGTCGCGCAGTACGACTTCACGTAGTTGATCCCCCATGCGGTAACTGGCATCCGGATCGGCCAGGTGCATACGGATCGCTTGCAGCCACTCCTCGGTGGAATTGGTCTTGACCCGGGTGCACGGCAGGTAACCCTGATAGGCCTCGGTATCGGTGCAGACCACCGGGTAGCCGCATGCGCCGTACTCCAGCAGACGCAGGTTGCTCTTGCAGTCGTTGAAGATGTGGAACTCCAGCGGTGCCAGGGCCAGGTCAAGGTTGAGGCTGGCCAGTTTCGCCGGATACACATCCAGCGGGATCACGCCGTGGAACTCGTGCATGTACGGACGCAAGTCGTCCGGACACATGCCGAAAAACACCCAGTCGACCTCGTTCGCCAGTTCGCGAACCACATCGGCAATGACCGCCAGATCACCGTGGTGACTGGTGCCGCCACCCCAGCCAACGCGCGGCTTTTTCGAGGTGCGACGCTGGCTGCGCAGGTCGGTCCACAAATGCTGCGACAACATGTTCGGTACGACCCGGATGTCGTGGTGCATGTTCGACAGGACATTGGCCAGCGGCTGGGTAGACACCACCACACGATCGCAAAGACCGATTGCCCGCCGCACCAACCGCTCCATTTCGTGCTTGTTCGGCATGTTGCGGATATGCGCGTTGCGATGAGGGACATCGATGACATAGTCATCGAGCTCGTAGATCCGCCGGGCGTTGAAAAAGTTTTTCAACGGTGGAATTTCCTCGATGGCACCTTCCGAGTAGCGCCCTTGCAATACGATCACGTCGGGCGACTGGCGCTCGATATCGATGATCGAAGGCAAGCCGTAGCAGATCCGTCCTTCGGCACGATTGGCCGCCTCAAGCTCGATCATCGGCTGACTGATGCGGTAGTGACCGATGGCGGAAGCGTTGATCGGTACCGCCAGTACGTTTGGCAACTGCGTGCGCAAAAACGGGCTCCAACCGGTACGCAGGCCCGGCTCCAGACTGAAGCTGGAAGCGCCAACACCTTGCACCGCCAGATTGACGTTGAACGCAGGATCGCGCGCGATGAGCGGCAACCAGCGCTTGTAGAACGTCTCGTGCTCCTGAAACTGCTGTTGCTGCTCTTCTGCCGTAGCCTCGATCGTTGGCCGCGCACCCAGCGCCAGCTTGGCGTAAGGCGTCCAGACCACCAGATAACCTTCCCGCCCCACACGCAGACAAAGATCCGCCACATTGAGGGCCTGCGCCAGGTCCTGCTCGTCGAGCCCGTCGGCAGCCTCGAAAACGGCCTTGCGAATCATCAGGCAATCACCGCCGACAGCACTCAGGTCATGCACCGCCTGCAAGCGGAACATGTACCCGTCTGCCTGCAACGTTTGACCATAAAAGGGCAATCCCACGGCACCCTGCATGCCCAGAATCAGGCCGGCATGCAGCACGCAACCGTCCGGATTGTAGATCTTGGCGCCGACCACTCCGACTTCCGGGCGCTGCGCATGATTGAGCAGTTCGTCCAGCCAGTCGGACTGGGTGATGACTGCAAAGGAATTGAGCATCAGCACGTACTCACCGCGTGCCTGACCTACCGCAAAGTTGAGCGTGGCGGCTGCGTTGCCCTGCTGCGCAAAATTCAGCACGCGAACCCGATCGCTGCCCAACTGCGCCATGCCGTCCAGCCAGGCCAGCGCTTCGGCACTGGTGCTGCCGTTATCGACCAGCAACAGCTCGTATTCGGTGTAGGCGGTTTTTTCCAGCAGCGTCTCGACGCAGCGCTGCAAGGCGGCAGTCTGATCCTTGGTCACGATAATGACCGAGACCAGCGGACGCCGTGCGTGATGATAGTCGACGCGATTGAGCAGCTCGGAGCTGCCACTGCGAATGTCATGGGCCAGCCCGAGCCGTTGCAGATGCGCTTCGAGCACGCGCGGATTCTGTTCGATGACGCCTGGGTCCATGAGCCATTTGGACAGGTCGAAAGGCGACTCCAGCATGACCTCGGCGATGTGGCCGATAACCTGGGTGCCATCTTTCTCGACCAGTCGCCACAGCACATCGTGCGGCGCCAGCTGAGCGAATTCAGGAGCAAAACCACCGAGTGCCAGAAAACGCTCGCGTTCGAATGCCAGTGCCCGCCCGACATAGGGGTAGCTGCGCATCAGGTCGAGGTTGAAATCCGGCTTGAACGCAGGCTCTGCCGACTCCCCGTTACGCAAACTGCCCTCGTCGCTGTACAGGCACTTGAGCGACGGGAAGTGTACGATGCGCTCGGCCATGATCAGCAACGCCGGCGCCACCGGACGATCGCCGGCCTGCAGCAGGTAGAACCAGTCGGCTCCCTCCAGTTGCGGCAGCAGCGTATTGATCTGCTCCATGCCGTCGTCTTGCAGGGGCATGCGAAACACTCGCCCGTCGAGTTCGGTATCGGTACACGAGGCAGACAGGACCAGAATCAGCTCTGGTGGATAATCCTGAGCGGCAAGCGACGCCAGCGTGCGTTCGACACCGTCACGGCTGCCCTGCCGGTCGATGACGATCGGCACGATCCGTGGCTGATGCGACCAGCCGGCGAGGGTTTCCGGCAGCAATGTGCGCTGACCTTCGGTCAGCACCCGGCAGCCGAGCCACTGCGCATAGAGCTCGGCAAAACTCCAGCTGTCGATGCCGACGCTCCACTCCTGACGGCTCTGCTTGGTGCCAAGGGTGCGACTCAGCGGCAACTCTTCCCAGACCCGAGGCTGTTCGTCGGCCTTGGCCAGTGGAATGTAACGAACCCAGCCCGGTGCAGGTGCCGACTCGCCGCTGCGGGCCTTGAGCATCTGCGTCATCCACTCACGCTCGACTTCGAGGGCATCCTTCATCGGCTGTTGCGCACTCAGGCGCTCCGGGTATAACCGCTCGGCGCTGAGTACGTTGTTGGACACGGCAAGGTTGCCGCGCCGCAGCAGGCAGACATACAGGGCAAAATCCAGCGACGCGACAAAGCAGTGCCCGTCCTGAGTCAGGGCCGGCAACAGCTCTTCAACGTCGGAACGCCGGAACAACGCGTTGGTGAAGCCACCGAGGACGTTGACCGGGAACTTCTCGAAGATGCCCAGCAGATCGTCGCCCTTGAACAGCCCGCTATGTGGCGACAACGAGGTGTTTTCCAGGCGCGCGGGCAGGATGATGTCCTGCGCATCCCAGAACAGTCTCTGGGCCAGCACCAGGCTCACCTCCTCACGCATCATCTCCTGGGCCTGCTGCCGGATGCAGTCGGCATACAAGTGATCATCGTCGCACAGGAACTTGATGAACTCGCCCCGCGCCTGACTCAGGCATGCCTTGAGGTTGCCGATCATTCCCAGGGTGCGCGGATTGCGCACGTAGCGCACCTCGACGCCGGACTCCTTGATGACCGACGCAACGATACGTTCGATCTCGGACCCCCGGCTGTCATCGCAGACGATGATCTCCAGAGGGCTGTAAGTCTGGCTGACGGCACTGTTCAATGTCCGCTCGAAAAAGCGCGGGTTGAAGGAAGGAATGACCAGACTGACAAGGGGAAGTGAATTCACGGCGGACTCGCAAGCGGCGGGAACCCGCCCGGAACAGCGAGCCCTTTGAAACCGCAAAAAAAGACGATTGATACAGAGCGATCAGAGCAAGCGGGCGCTTGCGCGCCCGCTCAGGCTTCAGATCTTGTTGAACAGGCCCAACTGAGAGATTTTGCTGAACGCCAGTTGCGAGGCCTGCAGCATGGTCTGCTGCAAGGTCAGGCGGGTCATCACTTCGGCCGGATCCGAATCACGGATCGTGCCCTGAGTGGTGGAGTTTGCCAGCTGCAGGCTCTGGTTGGTGGTGCTCTGGTCATCCAGCGACTGCCCGCGGGCACCGATGGAGGTTACCGCGCTGCCGATCTGGTTGGCGGCGCTGTCGATGTTGCCGAGGCCGGCTTCCATGGCACCCTGGAATTTTTGCTTGGCCACCGGATCACCGTCGATCGGGGTGTTCAGTGCCGTGACCATCTGGCCCAAGGTGTCGAGCACGTTCTGGGTCTGGTGGTTGTTGGACTGGATCGAAAACTGGTCACCGGCCGCCGGCGTGCCACCGAGGGCGAAGGTCACACCCGCTGCCGTGGCGTTGCCGCCCGCTACGGTACCCGACGAAATCGGCTTGCTGTCGGCAGTGACAGGCGCTGCGTACAGGTCGAACGCGGTGGCGCTGGTGAACTTCAGGACTGCGCCGCCGCCCGACGGGAAGGCCGCGTCGTAGGCTGCCTGGTTGGTGACGCTGGAACCGGTGATGACCGCGGTCGACGGGTTGCCCGGGCTGCGCGAAGCGGTGAACGAGTCCGGCGAAGCCGACAGCTGGAAGCTGTGACCGGCAATGACCGCGTCCGGGTTGGTATCGCCGGCCTTGAGGTTGATGTTCAGCTTCATGTCGACGCCACGGAAGCTGACCGTCTGGTTGGCGCCGTTGCTGTTGCTGATCAGACCGTTCTGGCTGGCCTCGGAAGTCACGTCATTGCCCAGGGCATCGGTGATCTTGATTTGAGTGCTGCTGATGAAATCCACGGTGTACGGCTGGCCGGCGGTGAATTTCGCGTTGTAAGTCGCAGCGGTGCCGACGATCCCGTTGGTCAGCACCACACGACCGTCATCGACCGCCGGAGCCGTCATGGTGGTCTGGGTCCGGGCGGTATTGATCGTCTGCTGGAAAGCATCCCAACCGGTGGTGTTGGTGGCCACCGACAGGCCGTCGCCAATGCCCAGGTTGATCTGGGTCTGGTCACCGTTGTAGGTGTAGGTGCCATCGGCGTTCTGCGAGTACGGCGCGGTATCGGTCTTCGAACCGGAGAACAGGTAATTGCCGTTGGCATCCTTGGAGTTCATCAGGCCCAGCACTTGTTGCTGGATCTGGCTCAGTTCGGCGGCGTAAGCCTGGCGGTCCTTGTCGGTGGCAATGCCGTTGTTGGCTGCCAGTCCGATTTCCTTGGCGCGCTGCAAGGCATCGGTGATAGCCGTCAGCGTGGATTCCTGAACGGTCAGCGCGCTCTTGGTGGTATCGATGTTGCCTTTGTACTGATCGAGCATCGCGGCCTGCTGGCCGAGCTTCAGCAAGCGACCGGCACCGATCGGATCGTCGGCAGCGGTGTTGATGCGCTGCAGGCTGCTGGCTTCGTTCGCGGTCGCGACAGCCTTGCTGTAGTTGCGCTGATATTGAGCAGCTTGCGTCGCGTAATACTGAGCGGTGGAAATGCGCATGAATTACGACTCCTTAAAGACTGTTGATCAGCGTGGCGAAGGTTTCCTGCGCAGCCTTGATGATCTGCGAAGACGCTGTGTAGTACTGCTGATACTTGACCAGGTTGCCGGTCTCTTCGTCCAGGTTGACCTGAGACAGCGAATCACGCGCGCCCTGCGCCTGATCCAGAATGGCTGTGGTGGCTTCGATGTCGGACTTGCTCTGCGCGGCCTTGGTACCGACGTTGGTCACCAGTTTGTTGTAGGCGTCGGTCAGGCTGATGCCCTTGCTGCCCGAACCGGTGTCCACGGTCTGCTTGGTCTGCAGGCCGACCAGCGCCTGGGCGTTGCGGTTGTCCGAAGACGCCGCGCCGGTCAGGCTCATGGTGAAGGTTTCGCCGGCCTTCGGGGTTGCGCCCACGGTGGTCTGCACGGTGAAGGTTTTCTGCACGTTCGGCGTGACGCTGGTGTCCATCACCGGCGCGCCGGTGGAGTCGACCATGCCGATCTTCAGGTTCAGGGTGTTGGCCTGCCCCGGCACGATGGTCCCGGTGCCGATGGTGTTGCCCTTGGCGTCGACCATGTTGTACGACTGGCTGCCGCTGGCGACCGCGCCGAACACCAGCTTGACCGGGGTCGAATATTTGAGCGCGTTCTGCAACTCGGCCTGGGAGGTCGGGTTGTAGATGTCGATGGTGTCGGTGAGCGTCGGCTGGGTGTAGGTGCCGGAGTTATTGGCACTGGCCACGCCGGTCAACGGTGCCGCCGCCGCGATTTTTTTCGGGTCGGTGAGCACGGTCTGGATGCTCGAGGCCGCGCCACGGGTCGGGGTCACCTTGAAGGTGTCGCCGGCGCTCAGGGCACCGCCATTGAGGGCCAGGGTGAAGCCGTCGATGACCGGAGGCGGCGTGGTCGTGGTGCTGAACGAACCCATGTCGGTACCGTCCGAGCGCTTGACCGTGTAGTTGGTCGCGCTGGTGAAAGTGACCTGGTAATCGTTGGTGGTCAGCTTGCCGGTGTCGCTGATGGTGACGTCAAGGTTGCCCGAACCTGCGCTGTTGCTCGCCTGGGCAATGCTGCGCTGACTGATCAGCGCGGCACTGTTGATGTTGTTGAAAATCGCTGCGCCGAAGTCACCATTCTTGTCGATGCCCTGGGCTTGCTGACGGTTGACCTGATCGGCGATCACCAGCGCCACGCGGCCCAGCTCGTTGAGCGACGGGTCGAGCACTTCCTTGCGATAGCTCAGCAGACCGCCGATTTCGCCACCGCTGATCACTGAAGTGATGTCGATGGTGCTCGAACCGCGGTCCATCTGGATGCCCATGCGCGACGGGTCATCCTTGCTCGGCACGGTGCTCAGGGTGTTGGTGGTGTTACCGACAACCAGCGGCTGACCGCTGCCGACGTAAACGTCGAAGCTGGTGCCGCGCTCGACGACCTGCGCGCCGACCAACTGGGAGAGCTGGCGCACGGCTTCGTTGCGGGTGTCGAGCAGATCGTTCGGCTGGCCGCCGCTGGTGGAAATCTCGCCGATCTTCTGGTTGAGATTGGCAATCGAGGTGGCCAGTTTGTTGACCTGGGCCGCCATGTCGCCAAGGTTGCCGTTGATCGTGGTGTTCTGGTCGTTGAGCTGCTTGGCCAGTGCGTTGAAGCGGCTGGTCAGGGCTTGCGCGCCGGTCAGCACCGATTGACGCGAAGTGTCGTCGGTGGCCGAGGTCGATACGCCCTGCATCGAGGTAAAGAACTTCTGCAGCACGCCGGTCAGGCCGGTGTTGGTGTCGGACAGCGAGCCGTCCAGTGCTGTCGCCTGCGCGCCATAGGCGTCGGCTTCGCTGCTCAGCGAGGTGGCGGTGTGCAGCTGCGATTCGAGGTAGGAGTTATACACCCGGCGCACGTCGGCGAGGGTCGTACCGGTACCGATGAACACGTTGCCGTACTGAATCGAGGACTTGGTGCCCTGCACGGTTTGCTGACGCGAATAACCGGCGGTGTCGACGTTGGCAATGTTGTTACCTGTCACAGCCAGAGAGGACGAACTCGCGGCCAGCCCCGACATCCCGATATTGAGCAAACTCATGATTCAAACCTTACCTTGTGTTTATAAGGGCGTTGTTGAAACGCCGGCCGCAGCGTAGTTCTGATTGACCGTCATCTGCCTGGCAATCTGCGAAATCTTCGTCGCGTAGTTCGGGTCGGTCGCATAACCGGCCTTCTGCAATTCGCGTACAAACTGTTCTGGGTTATCGGCCGCCTTGAGCACATCTTGATAGCGATTATTGCTCTGCAGCAAAGTCACCAGATCGTGGAAGCTGTCCTTGTACGAGGCGTAGGAACGGAACTCGGCCGTCTCCTTGACCATCTGCCCATTGCGGAACTCGCTGGTGATCGCCCGGGCCGAATCGCCCTTCCAGTTGCTGCTGGCCTTGATGCCGAACAGGTTGTGACTGCTGCTGCCGTCCTGGGCGCGCATGACCGACTTGCCCCAACCGGTTTCCAGCGCAGCCTGAGCCACCAGATAACGCGGATCGACGCCAATGCGTGCGGCGGCTTCCTGCGCCATCGGCAGCATGGTGTTGACGAATTGGTCAGCGTTGCTGAACGCGCGTTTGGCCGGCGCCAGCGGAATCTGCGCCATGGCGCGACCGTAAATCTGCATCTGTCCGCCGGAGGCCTTGTCCGCCTCGGCGCGGGCCAGCCAGTCGCCGTTGTACAGCGGGCCGGAACCGGTGACAGCGGCAGTCGTGGCGCGTTGCGGCAATTGAGTGGCCGCTGCCGGCGAGGCCGACGGCACCAGGCCTGCGAGCAAGCGATCTGCCAGTTTCGGCGGCAACGCCAGACGACGCTGGTTGATCATTTCCATGTCGTTGCGATGGGTCAGTTCGGTGTTCGGCGCATGCACCGAACGCGACGCCCACAACGGACGCTCGCCATTGAGTCGCGACAACGGGCCATGGGTGGCCACGGTGCCAGCGGCAATCGGCGTTTCCACCGCAGCGGCCCTGGCCAGCGCTTCCTGCTGCTTGGCAGCGGACGCGGCCGCAGCCTCGCCCGGCGCCATCGGTTTGTTCTTCGACATCTGCTTTATCAGCACGTCGGCCAGGCCAATGCCACCGCCCTCGCGGGACATGGAGACCGCCAGTTGCTGGTCATACATTTCCTGGTATTGCTTGGCGGCCGGCGTGTTGAGCGGGTTGTCCTGGCCCAGCGCCTCGGTGGCCGAACGCATCGACTTGAGCATTTCACCGAGGAACAGCGATTCGAATTCCTGCGCGACCTTGCGCATGTTCGCATCGCTGTTCTTGTCGCCGACCTTCAGTTGGTTCAAGCGATTGAGGTCGGAGTACGAGCCCGAATCGCTGCTGCTGACCAGACCGCTTTTGCGCATATCCATGGTCGCGGTCCTCAGATCACGATCAGGTCGGCTTGCAACGCGCCGGCCTGCTTCAGTGCTTCGAGGATCGCCATCAGGTCACCCGGCGCTGCGCCGACCTGGTTCACCGCCCGCACGATCTCGTCGAGGGTGGTGCCCGGGCCGAACTTGAACATCGGCTTGGCTTCCTGTTCGGCATTCACCCGCGAGCGCGGCACCACGGCGGTCTGGCCGTTGGACAGCGGACCCGGCTGGCTGACGATCGGGTCTTCGGTGATGGTCACGGTCAGGCTGCCGTGGGTCACGGCGGCTGGCGATACCTTCACGTTCTGGCCGATGACGATGGTGCCGGTACGCGAGTTGATGATGACTTTCGCCACCGCCTGACCCGGATCGACTTCGAGGTTTTCCAGGATCGACAGGTAGTCGACACGCTGGCTCGGATCGAGCGGCGCGGTCACACGAATGGAACCACCGTCGATGGCCTGGGCGACACCAGGGCCGAGCATGTCGTTGATCTTGTCGACGATGCGCTTGGCGGTGGTGAAGTCGGAACGGTTGAGGTTCAGCGTCAGGCTGTTGCCCTGGTTGAACCCGCTCGGCACCGAACGCTCGACCGACGCACCGCCAGGGATGCGACCGGCCGACGGAACGTTGACGGTGATCTTCGAACCGTCACGACCTTCGGCATCGAAACCGCCGACCACCAGGTTGCCCTGGGCGATGGCGTAGACGTTGCCGTCGATACCCTTGAGCGGAGTCAGCAACAGAGTGCCGCCGCGCAGGCTCTTGGAGTTACCGATAGACGACACGGTGATGTCGACCTGTTGACCCGGTTTGGCGAACGCCGGCAGATCGGCACTGACCGACACCGCCGCGACGTTTTTCAGCTGCACGTTGCCCGATCCCGGCGGCACCTTGATACCGAACTGCGAGAGCATGTTGTTGAAGGTCTGCAGGGTGAACGGGGTCTGCGTGGTCTGGTCGCCGGTGCCGTTGAGGCCGACCACCAGGCCATAGCCGATCAACTGGTTGGAACGCACGCCGGAAATGCTGGCGATATCTTTCAGCCGCTCGGCTTGGGCACCAAAGGCTGCGGACATCAACGCCGCAGCGAGCATAAGGCTCTTGAAATTCAACGTAGCCACCTAGAAAGGGAACAGCGGGCTGAGGAAGAAACGGTCGAACCAGCCTGGCTGACTCGCATCGGCGAACGAACCGGTGCCCGAGTAGGTGATGCGCGCATCGGCAACCCGGGTCGACGACACGGTGTTGTCAGTGGCGATGTCATCGGCGCGCACGAGGCCGGCGATCCGCACCAGCTCGTCGCCGGTGTTGAGGGTCATCCACTTCTCGCCACGCACGGCGATGATGCCGTTGGGCAAGACATCGGCGACGGTCACGGTGATCGAGCCGGTCAGGGTGTTGCCCTGTGCGGCCTTGCTGTCGCCCTTGGTTGCGCGGTCGCCGCTGTAGCCGACGTCCAGGCTCAGATCGTTACCGCCCAACGGGTTGTTGGTGGTGCCACTGCCGCCGAACAGCGACGTCAGGCCGATGCCGGTCTTGCTGTTCTTGGCCACCTGCGAGTTGGCGTTCTTGCTGGCCTGGGTCTTCTCGTTCAGGGTGATGGTGATGATGTCACCGACCCGGAACGCCTTGCGGTCGCTGTACAGGTTCTGCTCGAAACCGGCCTGATAGATCGAGCCGTTGTTGGCGGCCGACGGCAACGGTGTGCGCGGCAACACCGGGGCGTAGTAAGGATCATTGGGCTTGGGCGTCGGGGCGACGCAGCCCGCGAGCGAGACGACCCCACTCAATGCCACAACAGATACAAAGCGCTTCATGACCCTTACCTCACGGTGTTGCAGGCGACCTCATGGCCGCCTCATAGACTTGATTACAGATTCTGCGTTACGAACGAGAGCATCTGGTCGGCGGTGGAGATCACCTTGGAGTTCATCTCGTACGCACGCTGAGTGGTGATCATGTTGACCATCTCTTCCACGGTGCTGACGTTGGAGGTTTCCAGGGTGTTCTGCAGGGTGGTACCGAAACCGTTCAGGCCCGGAGTACCGACTTGCGGTGCACCGGAAGCGGCGGTTTCCAGGAACAGGTTGTTGCCCACCGCTTGCAGACCGGCCGGGTTGATGAAGTCGGCGGTTTGCAGGTTGCCGATCACTTGCGAAGCGGCGTTGCCGGCAACGGTGATCGACACAGTGCCGTCACGGCCCACAGTGAAGGTCTGGGCGTTGTTCGGGATGACAATCGCCGGCTCCAGGGCGAAACCACTGGCGTTGACGATCTGACCATTGGAGTCGAGGTGGAAAGTACCGTCACGAGTGTAGGACGTGGTGCCGTCCGGCTGCAGGATCTGGAAGAAACCGCGACCGTCGATGGCCATGTCCAGCGGCTGCTCGGTGGTCTGCAGGCTGCCGGCAGTGAAGTTTTTCTGGGTGCCGACGATGCGCACACCGGTACCCACCTGCAGACCCGACGGCAGTTCGCTGTCCTGGGTCGACTGGGCGCCTGGCTGACGCTTGATCTGGTACAGCAGGTCCTGGAATTCGGCGCGGTCACGTTTGAAACCCGTGGTCGACACGTTGGCCAGGTTGTTGGAAATGGTGGTCAGGTTGGTGTCCTGGGCGGACAGACCGGTTTTGGCAACCCATAGAGCCGGAAGCATTCGATTCTCCTCGTGCGCCTGTTTTACGGCGCGACGTTCTGATAATTAGCTGATCTGCAAGACCCGAGCCATGGCCTGGTCATCGTCTTTGGCGGTGTTCATCATCTTGACGTGCAATTCGAACTGCTTGGCCAGGGCCAGCACCGACGTCATTTCTTCCACGGCATTGACGTTGCTCGACTCCAGGAAACCCGACACCAGTTTGACGTTGGCATCGGCCGGCGCAGGCTGGCCGTCCTTGGTGTAAATCGAACCGTCCAGGCCCTTGTTCATGTTCTTGATGTCCGGGTTGACCAGCTTGATCCGGTCGACTTCGGCCATGACGCGCGGACCTTCGCCCATCGCACGGATACTGATGGTGCCGTCTTCACCGACTTCCACCTGCTGTTCCGGCGGCACGGCGATCGGCCCGCCATTGCCCATGACCGGCATGCCGTTGCCGGCACGCAACACGCCGAGGGCATCGATATTGAGGCTGCCGGTGCGCACGTAGCTTTCCCCGCCATTAGGGTTCTGCACGGCGATCCAGCCGTTGCCCGACACGGCGACGTCGAGGTCGCGTCCGGTCTGCACCAGCGAGCCCGGCGTGAAGTCGGTGGCGGGCCGTTCGCTCATGGCAAACGCACGCGCCGGAAAGCTGTCACCAAACACCGGCATCGAACGCGCCTGCTCCAGGTCGCGCTGAAAACCATTGGTGGAGATGTTCGCCAGGTTGTTGGCATGAGCCTTTTGCGCCAGTGCGTTCTGGCTGGCGCCGGTCATTGCCACATAAAGGTACTTGTCCACACTCTTTCCTCTGCATGCCGGACGTTTGCCGCCCACCGCTGTACTGCTGAGCCATAAGCAATTTGCAGACCAACTTTTTTCTGGCGGCCAAGGGCCCGGTAAACAAAGGACTTGAGGGATTTTGCGGGAAGGAGGGAAATGTATCGAAGACGAAAAACCGGCGGTGTCATGCCGCCATGTGGCAAGGCATTACCTTTTCACTGCCTGTAGCGCCGCCTTCGCGAGCAAGCTCGCTCCCACAAGGTCTGCCGCCAAATGAAGCTTTACTGTGGGAGCGAGCTTGCTCGCGAAGAGGCCATAACAGACATACATCTGCAGGCTATGACTCCGCCTTGCCGACTTCGTATTCACGCAGCTTGTTGGCAATCGTGGTGTGCGAAACCCCGAGCCGCTTACCCAGCTGCCGGCTGCTCGGATGCTCGGAATACAGTCGCTCCAGCACCGCTTTCTCGAAGCGCCCGACAATTTCGTCCAGCCCGCCTTCGAGGGAGAAATCGCCAAGCGGCTGACGCACACCATAATCCGGCAGGCGAATATGCTCAGCCTTGACCGTGCCGCCGTCGCACAGCGAAACCGCCTGGAACAGCACGTTCTCCAGTTGCCGCACGTTGCCCGGCCAATGGTAGTGACTGAGCCGGTCCATCGCCGCCGGCGCCAGTTTCGGCAGCGGGCAACCGATCTGCCGGCTGGCCTGATCGAGAAAGTGCTCCACCAGCGGCGTCAAACCGTCGAGACATTCGCGCAGTGGCGGAATGTGCAGCGACAGCACGTTCAAGCGGTGATACAGATCCTGGCGAAACTCGCCCCGCGCGCACAGCTCCGACAAGTCGACCTGGGTTGCACAGATCACCCGCACATCCAGGTAAACCTCTTCATCACTTCCCACACGACGGAAGCAGCCGTCCTGCAGGAAGCGCAGCAATTTCACCTGCAAGCGCGGGCTCATTTCGCCAACGCCATCAAGGAACAGCGTGCCGCCCGCCGTCAGTTCCAGCAGCCCGAGCTTGCCTTCGGCCCGCGCCCCTTCAAAGGCACCGGGGCCGTAGCCGAACAGCTCGGTCTCGGCCATCGACTCCGGCAGGCCCGCGCAGTTGAGCGCCATCAACGGCGACTGACCACGCGGACTCGCCAGGTGACAGGCCCGCGCCAGCAATTCCTTGCCGGTGCCGGTTTCACCTTCAATCAGCAGTGGCGCATCCAGCGGCGCCATGCGTCGTGCTTCGCGCACCACCGCCGCCATCACTTTCGAGCTCTGGAAGATGCTGTCGAAACCACGCAATTCCTGCTTGCGCACGTTGTAGATGCGCTCGCCGACACGATCCGCCCGGTGCAAGGTCAGCACGGCACCGGCCATGGCCTCGCTGTCGTCGTGCTCCGACTGCAGCGGCGCAATGTCGGCCAGAAAGATGTCGCCCTTGACCTTGACCCGCATGCCATTGATTCGCGATTTATTGGCGCGCACCAGCTCCGGCAGGTCGAAATCTTCGGCGTAACGCGACAGTGCAATTCCCGGCACCTCGTCCACTCGCACCCCGAGCAACTGCGCCGCCGCCCGGTTGGCCGCGACGATGGAACCGCCCATGTCGATCGACAGCACCGGAAACTCGAGCGCGCCGAGCAGCGCATTCAACTCCATATGCCGCCGTTCGCTGGGCATCAGCCCTACCCGCTTGACGCCGAACACACCGGCGATGGCCTCGAACTTGGGTCGTAGCGCCTGGAACTGAATGTTGATCAGGTTCGGGCAATGCAGATAGATCGCGTTGCCGTGCTCACCGCCGACCTCGCCCCGGGCGACGTTGATCCCGTACTCCACCAGCAAGTTGAGGATGTCGCGCAGGATGCCGATGCGGTTCTGGCAGTGGACTTTGATACGCATATAAAGGCCCGACAAAGAAAGGATTGAACACAATCCCTGCGAGAGCGAGCTTGCTCCAACAGGTTTTTGCCGCGCACCTTGGTCTCTTTTTCTGCCCGGGCGCGCAAATAGTCGTCAAGATTATGTGACAGCCATCGACCTTTTCAAACCCGGCAGTCGGCACAAACACGACGCATCGCCCGAAGCGTAACGAAAATTTTACGAATTATAGAGACTTTTCCTACTCGCCCGATCTTCAACCTGCTGCAACAACGAACGTTCCGGGGTATTTCTCAGTCCATCGCAGGACATAACAAGAACGAAATTCCCCTCGCAGGAGAGCAGTATGAAGCAGACGCAATACGTGGCCCGCGAGCCCGATGCGCAAGGTTTTATCGACTACCCCGCCGAAGAACACGCGGTGTGGAACACGCTGATCACCCGCCAGATGAAAGTGATCGAGGGACGTGCGTGCCAGGAATACCTGGACGGTATCGAAAAACTCGGTCTGCCCCACGACCGCATTCCGCAACTGGGCGAGATCAACAAGGTGCTCGGCGAGACCACCGGTTGGCAGGTCGCCCGCGTCCCCGCGCTGATCCCCTTCCAGACCTTCTTCGAATTGCTCGCCAGCAAGCAGTTTCCGGTGGCCACGTTCATTCGCACCCGTGAAGAACTGGACTACCTGCAAGAGCCGGACATTTTCCACGAGATCTTTGGCCACTGCCCGTTGCTGACCAACCCGTGGTTCGCCGAATTCACCCACACCTACGGCAAACTCGGCCTGCAGGCGACCAAGGAAGAACGCGTTTATCTGGCGCGCCTGTACTGGATGACCATCGAGTTCGGCCTTGTGGACACCCCGCAAGGCAAACGCATCTACGGCGGAGGCATCCTGTCCTCGCCAAAAGAAACTGTTTATTCGCTGTCGGATGAGCCCGAGCATCAGGCTTTCGATCCGCTGGAAGCCATGCGCACCCCATACCGCATCGACATCCTGCAGCCGCTGTATTTTGTCCTGCCGAACCTCAAGCGCCTGTTCGACCTGGCCCACGAAGACATCATGGCCATGGTCAAGCAAGGCATGCAGCTGGGTCTGCACGCACCTAAGTTTCCGCCAAAACCAAAAGCCGCGTGACCCGCGACTTTTGCTTACAAGTGAGTCTGTCAGTCGTCGCCACTTTGGTTTAGCGTGGCGACATTGACCGCCAACATAAAAAAACACCTTCAGATTTCAGGAAGTCCACCATGTCCACTTTGAACCAAGCCCACTGCGAAGCCTGCCGTGCCGATGCCCCACAAGTCAGCGATGAAGAATTGCCGATCCTGATCAAGCAGATCCCTGACTGGAACATCGAAGTACGCGACAGCATCATGCAGCTGGAAAAAGTCTTCCTGTTCAAGAACTTCAAGCACGCCCTGGCGTTCACCAACGCCGTCGGCGAGATCTCCGAGGCCGAAGGTCATCACCCGGGCCTGCTGACCGAGTGGGGCAAAGTCACCGTGACCTGGTGGAGCCACTCGATCAAGGGCCTGCACCGCAACGACTTCATCATGGCCGCACGCACTGACGAAGTGGCCAAGACCGCAGAAGGACGCAAGTAATGCACTTCGACGCCATCGGCCGGGTGCCCGGCGACCCGATCCTCGGCCTGATGGAGGCCTACGCGCAGGATTCCAACCCGCGCAAGTTCGACCTCGGCGTGGGCGTCTACAAGGATGCCCAGGCCCTGACGCCGATCCCCGAGGCGGTGAAAATCGCCGAAGCGCGGCTGGTCGAAAGCCAGGACACCAAGACCTACATCGGTGGCCACGGCAATCCACTGTTCGGCAAGGTCATCAACGAGCTGGTGCTCGGTGCCGATTCGGCACTGATCGCCGAGCAACGTGCCGGCGCCACCCAGACCCCGGGCGGCACGGGCGCCCTGCGTCTGGCAGCGGACTTCATCGCGCAATGCCTGCCGGGCAAGGGCGTATGGCTGAGTAACCCGACCTGGCCGATCCACGAAACGATTTTCGCGGCCGCCGGCGTCAAGATCAGCCATTACCCGTACGTCGGCAGCGACAACCGCCTCGACGTCGAGGCAATGCTCGCCGTGCTCAACGAAGTGCCGAAGGGCGATGCGGTGCTGCTGCACGCGTGCTGTCACAACCCGACCGGCTTCGATCTGAATCACGAAGACTGGCAGCGGGTGCTGGAGGTGGTGCGTCGCCGCGATTTGCTGCCGCTGATCGACTTTGCCTACCAGGGCTTTGGCGACGGTCTGGAGCAGGATGCGTGGTCGACCCGACTGTTTGCGGCCGAGCTGCCCGAGCTGCTGATCACCAGTTCCTGCTCGAAGAACTTCGGCCTGTACCGCGACCGCACCGGTGCGTTGATCGTCAGTGCGAAAACCGCTGACAAGCTGATCGACATCCGCAGCCAGCTGGCGCACATTGCCCGCAACCTGTGGTCGACGCCACCGGATCACGGCGCCGCTATCGTCGCCACGATCCTCGCCGACCCGGAGCTGAAACGCCGCTGGGCCGACGAAGTGGAAGCCATGCGCTTGCGCATCGCCCAGTTGCGCAGCGGCCTGGTGGAAGCGCTCGAGCCGCACGGTCTGCGCGAGCGCTTTGCGCACATTGGCGTGCAGCGCGGGATGTTCTCCTACACCGGCCTGTCGCCGGAACAGGTGAAAAACCTGCGCGAGCATCACAGCGTGTACATGGTCAGCTCGGGCCGGGCCAACGTCGCCGGGATTGATGCAACGCGTCTTGACCTGCTGGCCGAAGCGATCGCCAACGTCTGCAAATAACCCGCCCGCTGATCCTGCTCACTCCCACGTTGATCGTTCCCACGCTCAGCGTGGGAATGCCTCAATGGACGCTCCGCGTACGCTTTGGCAGGGGCGCGGAGTGTCCCGGCTGCATTCCCACGCTCTGCGTGGGAATGATCTGGCGCACTCATCGCGAGCAGGTTCGCCCCCACACTTGCCCTGCGTCACCCTGTCGCACTTGTCTAGACAATCCCGCCCGTCGAAACAGATGGATTTAAAAATCTGTTTGTCACTTTTCCTGCTGTATCCTGCGCAAGCTTTCTGAAAGCGCGGATCTACCAGATCTATCAACAGACTTAGCGAGGAGCGCAACCATGCACGAGATTCCGAATCTCCCCTTCCCAAGCCTGCACGTACCTGAGCAGACGACCACGCAACAAGCCGGTGCCCAACAGCCCGAGCCGAAAGAAGCCGCCGAGAGCCGTCCGGCCGACAGCGAAGAGTAAGCAACACCCGCCGTACAGACCGTGTGGAAAGCGCTAACATGCGCTTTCCACACTGCCTGAAACCTGAGCCTGCCATGACCGACGAAACCTTTAACGAACAACAGGCTGAAATCCTAATCGGCGCCACCGAGAAGATGATCGAGATCTGGAGCCGTCTCTCGCCCGAGAAACAGGCTGCACTGCTCGCTCGTTTCGGCAGCGAAGAAAACGCACTGGCCGCACTGGTCACCACGCAATTGGTCGCCCCGGCCAAATAGTTTTACTTTTCCCCGCCCCAGACGCGTCCGCATCGGTATCATGAGCAGCCTATCTATTCTGCTCTTCCCGTGGATCGTAATTCATGTCGTCCTCTATGCCAGAACCCCAGCGCCCGCTGGCAGTCACGTTGCAAGTCGTTTCCATCGTCCTGTTCACCTTCATCGGCTACCTGAACATCGGCATTCCGCTGGCGGTGCTGCCAGGTTATGTCCACAGTGACTTGGGCTTCGGCGCGGTCATCGCCGGGCTGGTGATCAGCGTGCAATACCTCGCCACCCTGCTCAGCCGTCCGTATGCCGGCAAGATCATCGACAACCAGGGCAGCAAACGGGCGGTGATGATTGGTCTGGCCGGTTGTGGCTTGAGCGGTGTGTTCATGCTGATTTCGGCATGGACGCCCAACCTGCCGTTGCTGAGCCTGATCAGCCTGTTTGCCGGCCGTCTGGTGCTGGGCAGTGCGGAAAGTCTTGTTGGCTCAGGCTCGATCGGTTGGGGCATCGGCCGCGTTGGTGCAGCCAACACCGCCAAGGTCATCTCGTGGAACGGCATTGCCAGTTACGGCGCACTGGCGGTCGGTGCGCCGCTGGGGGTATGGCTGGTCAGCCGTTTTGGTCTGTGGAGCATGGGCGTGAGCATTCTGCTGCTGGCCACGCTGGGGCTGTTGCTGGCCTGGCCGAAAACCGCCGCGCCGATCCTGGCCGGCGAGCGCCTGCCATTCATGCATGTGCTTGGGCGGGTATTCCCCCACGGCTGCGGACTGGCGCTGGGCTCGATCGGCTTCGGCACCATTGCCACCTTCATCACCCTGTATTACGCCACGCAGCACTGGGACAACGCCGTGCTGTGCCTGAGCCTGTTCGGCGCCAGCTTCATCGGTGCGCGACTGCTGTTCGGCAACCTGATCAACCGCCTCGGCGGCTTTCGCGTGGCGATTGCCTGCCTGTCGGTGGAAACCCTGGGCCTGTTGTTGCTGTGGCTGGCGCCGGACGCGCATTGGGCATTGGCCGGTGCGGCATTGAGCGGTTTCGGTTTCTCACTGGTGTTCCCGGCGCTGGGCGTGGAAGCGGTGAACCTGGTACCGGCCTCCAGCCGAGGCGCAGCGGTCGGGGCCTATTCGTTGTTCATCGACTTGTCGCTGGGCATCACCGGACCACTGGCGGGAGCGATTGCGGCGGGCTTCGGTTTTGCCTCGATCTTCCTGTTCGCCGCCCTCGCAGCGCTGAGCGGTCTGACGCTGAGCGTCTATCTCTACCGCCACACGGCGAAATACCGCGAAGACTAGAAATCCACCTTGCCGCGCCCGGCCTTGATGCTGCCGCGCTTGGTCTTTGATTCAAGCCGACGTTTCTTTGAGCCCAGCGTCGGCTTGGTCGGCCGGCGCTTCTTCTCGACCTTGGTGGCGCTGAGAATCAGCTCGGTCAGACGCTCCAGCGCATCGGCGCGATTCTGTTCCTGCGTGCGGTACTGCTGGGCCTTGATGATCAGCACCCCGTCACTGGTAATGCGACTGTCGCGCAGCGCCAGCAGCCGTTCCTTGTAGAACTCGGGCAAGGACGAGGCGTGAATGTCGAAGCGCAGATGCACGGCGCTGGAGACCTTGTTGACGTTCTGCCCGCCCGCCCCTTGGGCACGGATGTACGTCAGTTCGATCTCGGCATCCGGCAGATGCACGTTGTTGGAAATCACCAGCATGGAAAAGCGTCCGTATTCAGAACCCGCAGGATACCGCGAAAGCACAAAAAACCCGGCACTTGGCCGGGTCTGTTGTTTTTGCAACGACGCTTACTTGGCAGCGTTCGCGGCGTGCAGTACCTGTTGCGCACCGCGCTTGTTCTTGATCACGTAGCAGACCCACATGAACACCACCCACACCGGAATCGCGTACACCGAGACCTGAATGCCCGGGATCAGCAGCATCACGCCGAGGATGAACAGAACGAACGCCAGGCAAATGTAGTTGCCGTACGGGTACCACAGCGCCTTGAACAGCGGCTTCTGGTTGGTCTTGTTCATGTGCTGGCGGAACTTGAAGTGCGAGAAACTGATCATCGCCCAGTTGATCACCAACGTCGCAACCACCAGCGACATCAGCAGTTCCAGCGCGTGTTGCGGGATCAGGTAGTTGAGCAGCACGGCCACCAGGGTCACGGCTGCCGACGCCAGGATCGAACGCACCGGCACGCCGCGCTTGTCGATCTTCGCCAGCGCTTTCGGCGCATCACCCTGCTCGGCCATGCCCAACAGCATGCGGCTGTTGCAGTAGGTGCCGCTGTTGTAAACCGACAATGCGGCGGTCAGCACCACGAAGTTGAGGATATGCGCGGCCGTGTTGCTGCCGAGCATCGAGAACACCTGCACGAACGGGCTGCCGCTGTAGGAATCGCCCGAAGCGTTGAGGGTTTCCAGCAGGCTGTCCCATGGGGTCAACGACAGCAGGATCACCAGTGCGCCGATGTAGAAAATCAGGATCCGGTAGATCACCTGGTTGATCGCTTTCGGGATCACGGTTTTCGGTTTGTCGGCTTCGGCTGCGGTGAAACCGAGCATTTCCAGGCCGCCGAAGGAGAACATGATGATCGCCATGGCCATCACCAGACCGCTGACGCCGTTCGGGAAGAAGCCGCCGTGGGACCACAGGTTGCTCACCGCCGCCTGCTCGCCGCCATGGCCGCTGACCAGCAGGTAGCTGCCCAGGGCGATCATGCCGACGATCGCCACGACCTTGATGATCGCGAACCAGAATTCGGCTTCACCGAAGACTTTGACGTTGGCCAGGTTGATCGCGTTGATCAGCAGGAAGAATGCGGCAGCGGTGACCCAACTCGGGATCTCCGGCGCCCAGTAGTGGATGTATTTGCCGACCGCAGTCAGCTCCGACATGCCGACCAGGATGTACAGGATCCAGCAGTTCCAGCCCGACAGGAAGCCGGCGAAACCGCCCCAGTATTTGTGCGCAAAGTGGCTGAAGGAACCGGCCACCGGCTCTTCGACGATCATTTCACCGAGCTGGCGCATGATCATGAAGGCGATGAAGCCGCAGATGGCATAGCCGAGGATCATCGACGGACCGGCGGATTTCAGCACCCCGGCCGAGCCGAGGAACAATCCGGTACCGATCGCGCCACCGAGGGCGATCAGTTGAATATGGCGATTTTTCAGGCCGCGTTTCAGCTCGCCTGATTGCGAGTTTTGTCCACTCATGAAAAAGGTCTCACGCAAGGTTTGATGATGTTCAGTAGACGTTGCTGCAAGGTGGCGATTTCAGCCAACCTTGATCAAACCCCAGCGCAGGCACCAGGAATTCAGCTTTTTTACAACGGTCATGCGTCACCTGTTTGTTTTTATCTGTGACGAAATCGAACCCGACACGCTTGTGACGCGGCGGAGTGAACAAGGCGG
This sequence comes from Pseudomonas sp. B26(2017), assembly GCF_002113045.1. NCBI lineage: Bacteria > Pseudomonadati > Pseudomonadota > Gammaproteobacteria > Pseudomonadales > Pseudomonadaceae > Pseudomonas > Pseudomonas sp. B26(2017). The sequence continues at coordinate 188,634 of NZ_NEJJ01000012.1, forward strand.
ATAAACCTTGAGGTTTGCGCGATTACGCAGAGGGTCACAGTTAAAACGCGGCGCATTGTACACCGCTAACCCCCTGCTGCCAGACCTCGCCGGATCAGCGTGTCGGTTGCCGGGATTGCATGTGTCCACCCCGGGAAGCCCGGGCGGCTGCAAAAATTGAGTCAGGCCTTTGCAGGCCATCGGCGTGGACGATGGAAAATCCGCCCCACGTGGAGAAGTGAAAATGGATAACGGCGTTCATTGCGCCTCCTTCTTGTTATGCACCTGCACGACAGGCATGCAGCGCATCTCACCCTCCAAACGACACTGAAACAAGCGCGCAAGAGCACCGCGCAACACCTGGCGGGGCTGGTTCCGGCAGATTTTCCTTACAGCTGGACACAAGCTCCCGAGTCACGGGGCGGCGACGGCTTTTTCGTAAATATTCTCTGACAGCGCGTAACGTAAAGTTTCCAATCCAGACCCATCCAAGCCGTGCCCGGCGACTGACGTTAGCTGGCTAACTATTTGAAAGGCGTCAGTTTTTTTTGTTTTAAAACAAGAAAAAACACCTCAAAAAAAGAAATAAAAAAATCAAAAAAAAAACGCCAACTCCAAGAGTTGGCGTTTTCTGTTTCAGCTTGAAGCTTGCCGCTCGAAACTTGCAGCTGCCTTATTCCGGCTTCTTGCGACCGAAACCCGGACGCTGGCCGGAACCGGCCGGTGCACCACGGCGCTTGCCCGATGGCTTGTCATCGTCTGCCAGCTTGATGCCTGGACGCTTCGGCGCCGGCTTGGCCGGGCGCTTGGTGTCGGCTGGACGATCCGCCACCGGCGTACCGCGACCTTCGCCACGCTCGGTTCGGCCATTGGCCGGACGTGGAGTGCGTGGGCCGCGCTCGCCATCCGGACGTGCTGCCGGTTTGCGACCTGGACGCTCGCCTTCGATCTGCGGCTCCCGGGCCGGACGCGGACCGGCGCCAACCGGCGCACCGTTGGCCGGACGCAGCGTGCGTACGCGCTCGGTACGGGCCATCGGACGCGACGACTTGCGCTGCATGCGGTCGAGCTTGTCTTTGCTCTTGGCGTTCAGTTGCGGCATGGCCACCGGGGTCAGGCCGACTTCAGCGCTCAGCACGTCGACTTCGTACTGGCTCATTTCGCGCCAACGGCCCATCGGCAGGTCGGAGTTGAGGAACACCGGGCCGAAACGCACACGCTTCAGGCGGCTGACCACCAGGCCCTGGGATTCCCACAGGCGACGTACTTCACGGTTACGACCTTCCATCACCACGCAGTGATACCAGTGGTTGAAGCCTTCGCCGCCCGGCGCCTGTTGAATGTCGGTGAAACGCGCCGGGCCGTCTTCCAGTACCACGCCGGCCTTCAGGCGCTCGATCATCTCGTCGTCGACTTCGCCTCGTACACGTACCGCGTACTCACGATCCATCTCGTAGGACGGGTGCATCAGGCGGTTGGCCAATTCACCGTCGGTGGTGAACATCAGCAGACCGGTGGTGTTGATGTCGAGACGACCGATGTTGATCCAGCGACCTTCTTTCGGACGCGGCAGCTTGTCAAACACGGTCGGACGGCCTTCCGGGTCGTCACGGGTGCAGATCTCGCCATCGGGCTTGTTGTACATGATCACGCGGCGAACCGACTCGGCGGCTTCTTCGCGCTTGATGACCTTGCCATCGATGGTGATGGCGTCGTGCATGTCGACACGCAGGCCCAGGGTGGCGTCTTTGCCATTGACCTTGATCCGGCCCTGGCTGATCCAGGATTCAACATCGCGGCGCGAGCCAACGCCGATACGGGCGAGGACTTTCTGCAGCTTTTCGCCTGCTGGGCCGATTTCCTGGTCGTCTTTCTGCTTGATGTCACTCATCTGGGCACCTCCCGGTGTGGTCTGTTCAGCGGCGCTGAGAATTGAGCCGCTAAAGCGTTGAAATCTGGGTTTTCGGGCGAAGGGATCGCCGAAGGGTCGCGAATCATACGCGGATGTGGCCGCGCGCGCATCAGAGACTAGTCGATCAGGGCAAGGTTATTTCTTTTTCCGCCGACCGGTGGCCCCGAGCTTGATCAGACGTAGCGCGGCTTCGGCCAGTACGGTGCGCTTGTCGTCCTTGTCGAGTTTCTTCCAGGCCCGGATCTCCCGCTTGCTGCGGCCGCAACCGACGCAGATGTCGTCGCTGAACTTGCAGACGTTGATGCACGGGTCTTTGGTCGAGCTCATGCTCAATCCTCGAACTCGCGGCGTTCGGCTTCAATGGCTTCGGCCAGGGCGCGGGCTTCGGCTTCCTCTTCGCTCAGTTCTTCCTCGGCGGCGGGTTCTGGTGCTGGCTGTTCCAGACGGGCGACGGCAGCCAGCAGTTTTTCCCGGGCTTCGGCCACGCCGAGCACATCGTCTTGCTGCTCAGGCTCGGGCTCGGATTCGGATTCGGGCTCATGCGCAAATTCAGGCTCAAATTCAGGCTCAAATTCAGATTCAGGCTCACCCTCGTCCGGCGGCTCGACCGGATCGGATTCAAACCCCGTCGGCATGGATTCGGCGCCCGCGCCGTCACGCAGCAAGTCGTCGAAGTCGGTCTTGATCCCCTCCTCCATGCTGTCCAGCTCCAGCAGCAGGGTGTGGAAACTGGTTTCTTCCTTCGGTTCTTCCGGCTCGGCGCTGGCGTCGGCCAGTTCCTGCAAGCCCGGCGGCACCGGGGCGTCGTCGAAGTCGAGTACCGGATCGGCCTCCATTTCGCGCAGCTCGGCCAGTGGCGGCAGTTCGTCGAGGCTTTTCAGATTGAAGTGATCAAGAAACAGCTTGGTGGTGGCAAACATCGCCGGTTTGCCAGGCACGTCGCGGTAACCAACGATGCGGATCCACTCACGCTCCATCAGCGTCTTGACGATGTTGGTGTTGACCGCCACGCCCCGCACGTCCTCGATTTCGCCCCGGGTGATCGGCTGGCGATAGGCGATCAGCGCCATGGTTTCCAGTAGTGCCCGGGAATAGCGCTGCGGACGCTCCTCCCACAAGCGACCAACCCACGGCGCGAACTTCTCGCGGATTTGCAGGCGATAGCCGGAGGCGACTTCCTTGAGCTCGAACGCCCGGCCCTCGCAGGATTTGCCGAGCAGGGTCAGGGCTTTCTTGAAAACCGGCGGTTCCGGGCGTTCACCTTCTTCGAACAGTTCATACAGGCGCTCAAGGGATTGCGGCTTTCCCGAGGCCAACAGAAAGGCTTCAAGCAGGGACGCCAGCTCGCGGGGTTCAGTCAGATTCATATCGGGACTCGTTATTCGGCTCGGGCTCGCACGTGGATCGCGGCGAACGGCTCATTCTGCACCAGCTCGATCAGGGATTCCTTGACCAGCTCAAGGATCGCCATAAAGGTCACCACCACGCCGAGCTTGCCCTCCTCGGCGGTGAACAGCTCGACGAACGGCACAAATCCGCCGCCCTTGAGCCGCTCCAGCACGTCGCTCATGCGCTCGCGGGTGGACAGTGCCTCGCGGCTGACCTGATGGCTTTCGAACATGTCGCCGCGGCGCAGCACCTCGGCCATGGACATCAGGATTTCTGCCAGTGCCACGTCCGGCAGCAGCTTGCGCGCGCGGGCTTCCGGAGCGTCGAGCTTGGGCACGATCACGTCGCGACCGACCCGGCTCAGGCCATCAATGCCTTCGGCAGCAGCCTTGAACCGCTCGTACTCCTGCAGGCGGCGGATCAGTTCGGCGCGCGGGTCTTCTTCTTCATCTTCGACGGTTTCGGCCCGGGGCAGCAGCATCCGGGACTTGATCTCGGCCAGCATCGCGGCCATCACCAGATATTCGGCGGCCAGTTCCAGACGCACCGACTGCATCAGCTCGACATAACCCATGTATTGGCGGGTGATTTCCGCCACCGGGATGTCGAGGATGTTGATGTTCTGCTTGCGGATCAGGTACAGCAACAAGTCGAGCGGGCCTTCGAAGGCTTCGAGGAAGACTTCCAGGGCGTCCGGCGGGATGTACAGGTCCAGCGGCATTTCCGTGACCGCCTGGCCATAGACCATGGCAAACGGCAGTTCCTGCTGGGCACCGGCCTGGGGATCAACGGTTTCCACTGCGGACATTCAGGCCTCGACCATGAATGGCGCCGGATCGCCGCAACCGACGCGGATCACTTCCGGATCATCGCCCGTGAGGTCGATCACGGTGGAGGCCTTGATGCCGCCGGAACCGCCATCGATGATCAGGTCCACCTGATGCTCGAGCAACTGGCGCATTTCGTACGGATCGCTCAGCGGGTCTTCTTCGCCCGGCATGATCAGGGTCACGCTCATCAGCGGCTCGCCCAGTTCGGCCAGCAAAGCCAACGCGATGGGATGGCTCGGCACCCGCAGACCGATGGTCCGCTTCTTGGGATGCAGCAACAGACGCGGCACTTCGCGAGTGGCGTTGAGAATGAAGGTGTACGGTCCCGGCAGGTGGGCTTTGAGGATTCGAAAGGTCCCGGTGTCGATCTTGGCGTAATTGCCCAGTTGCGACAGGTCGCTGCAGATCAGCGCGAAGTTGTGCTTTTCGTCGAGCTGACGCAGGCGTCGAACGCGCTCGATGGCGTTCTTGTCGCCGATCTGGCAACCGATTGCGTAGGAAGAGTCCGTTGGATAGACCACCACCCCGCTTTTGCGGATGATTTCGACCGCCTGTTTGATCAGGCGCGCTTGCGGGTTTTCCGGATGAATCTGGAAAAATTGACTCACATTCTCTACCTGTTCAGACGGCGGCAATAACTGTGTCATGTTTGAACCGACACCACAGGGGTGGAAGGTCCTCCGGCACCGGCCGGTACTGGCCGATCTCCGACCAGCCACCAGGGCCATGGAAATCACTGCCGGCAGTGACCAGCAGACCGAACTCACGGGCAAGGATTGCAAGACTGCCCACCTGTTCCGCAGGCTGGTGACCGTTGACCACTTCGATCGCATGCCCGCCCGCTTGAATATAGTCGGCAATCAGCTTTCGGCGCTTGCTGCGGGTGAAATCGTAATGCCACGGATGCGCCAGGCTGACCCAGGCGCCGGCGGCGCGCAGCGTGCCGACAGTGTCTTCGAGGGTCGGCCAGTGCTGTTTGACGTCCCCCAGCTTGCCGGCGCCGAGCCATTTGCGAAACGCCTCGGCGCGATCCTTTACAAAACCTTCACGCACCAACCAGTCGGCGAAATGCGGACGGGCCGGCGCATTGCCGCTATCGCCCAGTTCCTGCTGGATCTGCCGCGCGCCATCGAGCGCATTCGGCATGCCCTTGAGGGCGAGCTTGCGGCTTATTTCCTCAGACCGCAGCCAGCGGCCGTCGTGCAATTGCGCAATCGCCTCGACCAACGGTGCGGCGTTGACATCGAAACCGTAGCCGAGCACGTGAATGGTCGCCCCGCCCCAGGTGCAGGACAACTCGACGCCATTGACCAGTTGCATGCCCAGCGCCTCGGCGGCCGTGCGCGCTTCGGCGAGGCCTTCGAGGGTGTCGTGATCGGTCAGGGCCAGGACTCGCACGCCGTTCTCGAACGCACGCGCAACCAGTGCCGAAGGCGCCAGGGCGCCATCGGAGGCCGTGCTGTGGCAGTGCAAATCAACATTCACGGGGATGAGTAACCTCAAATCAGCTGGCGCTATCGCGCGCCCATATGTTTGTTATTATGCCGCCACATCCAGCTTCTGGCTCTCACTGTGAAACAATTCATCGATTTCATCCCGCTTCTGCTGTTCTTCATCGTCTACAAACTCGATCCACGCACCGTCGACGTTGCCGGCCATGAACTGACGGTAGGCGGCATTTACAGTGCCACCGCCATGCTGATCATCAGCTCCCTGGTGGTGTACGGCGCGCTCTTCATCAAGCAGCGCAAGCTGGAGAAGAGCCAGTGGCTGACGTTGGTCGCCTGCCTTGTGTTCGGCAGCCTGACTCTGGCCTTTCACAGCGAAACCTTCCTGAAATGGAAAGCCCCGGTGGTCAACTGGCTGTTTGCCCTGGCCTTCATCGGCAGCCATTTCATCGGTGACCGCCTGCTGATCAAGCGCATCATGGGCCACGCGCTGACCCTGCCGGATCCGGTCTGGACCCGGCTGAACATCGCCTGGATCGCCTTTTTCCTGTTCTGCGGGGCCGCCAACCTGTTCGTCGCCTTCACCTTCCAGAGCATCTGGGTGGACTTCAAGGTGTTCGGCAGCCTGGGCATGACCGTGCTGTTCCTGGTCGGTCAGGGCATCTACCTGTCCCGTCACCTGCACGACGCCGATACCACAACGCCAAAAACCGAGGACTGACATGCTCTACGCCATCATTGCCACCGACGTCGCCAATTCCCTGGACGCCCGCCTCGCTGCGCGCCCGGCGCACCTTGAACGCCTGCAAGTGCTCAAGGGCGAAGGCCGCATTGTGCTGGCCGGCCCGCACCCGGCGATCGACAGCAATGATCCGGGCGCAGCAGGTTTCAGCGGCAGCCTGATCGTTGCCGAATTCGACTCCCTGAGCGCGGCGCAAGCCTGGGCCGATGCCGACCCGTACATCGCCGCCGGCGTCTACGCCAACGTGATCGTCAAGCCGTTCAAGCAAGTCCTGCCGTAACCTCCCCCGCCAATACCTCAACGCGATGAACCTTGTCGGCTCATCGCGTTCTCAATCGCTCATTATTCTCGTTTGCCGGCCGACAACCTGCCCAATATCCATTTGGAAACAGGAGTCGCGATGCGCAAGGGTCCGTTGTGTCTGATGTTGGTCACGTTGTCGATCGTGGCGCCCGCTCATGGTGAAGAAAGCACCGAAGACGGCAATTCCACGCCGCTTTCATTGAGCGCCGGCAGTCAGATCACTGAGTTGCAGCAGCGCCTGAAGGTCAGCGAGCAGCAACGGGAAGAACTGAGCAAACAACTGCAAAATGCCGACAACACCCGCGAAAGCGCCCAGCTTGCCCGGCTGCGCCAGGAGAACCAGCGTCTGAAGCTACAACTCAAGGAAGCCCAGGCCAGCCCGCTGCCGCGTCTGCTGACCGAACAGCAGCAATGGTTCGTCACCGGGGCCGGGGTAGCGCTATTGGCGCTGCTCTGCGGTATCTTTGCCAGTGGAGCAAGCCGAAAACGTCGGCAATGGCTAAATTGAGTGAGTCATGAGCGAGCTGTTACTGATTGATGATGACCAGGAGTTGTGTGAACTCCTGAGTAGCTGGCTGAGCCAGGAAGGCTTTCAGGTCCGGGCCTGCCACGATGGTCAGAGCGCCCGCAAGGCGCTGGCCGAGACCGCGCCGGCGGCCGTGGTGCTGGACGTGATGCTGCCCGATGGCAGCGGCCTGGAACTGCTCAAGCAACTGCGCAGCGATCACGCCGACCTGCCGGTGTTGATGCTCTCGGCGCGGGGCGAACCGCTGGACCGGATCCTCGGCCTGGAACTGGGCGCCGACGATTACCTGGCCAAACCCTGCGATCCGCGCGAACTGACCGCCCGCCTGCGTGCCGTGCTGCGCCGCAGCCACCCGGCTGCCGTGTCGACCCAGCTCGAACTGGGCGACCTGAGCTTCAGCCCGGTGCGCGGCGTGGTCAGCATCGACGAAAAGGAATTCACCCTCACCGTCTCCGAAAGCCGCCTGCTCGAAGCCCTGCTCAAGCAACCGGGCGAGCCGCTGGACAAACAGGAACTGGCGCAGATCGCCCTCGGCCGCAAGCTGACCCTGTACGACCGCAGCCTCGACATGCACGTCAGCAACCTGCGCAAAAAGATCGGCCCGCACCCCGACGGCCGCCCACGCATCGTTGCCCTGCGCAGCCGTGGCTACTACTACAGCCTCTGATTGTCTGTAAGTTTTGTCAGGTCGGCGCGAAAACGTGTTTACCCAAGCTTTACACAGCGCTGACCGCCGCTGACCTTGATCTCCGTAATCTGTACTCATCCGGAACGTACCGGGAACGAGACAAAGGAGATTCACCATGCGCAAGACACTTATCGCTCTGATGTTTGCCGCTGCCCTGCCGACCGTCGCCATGGCCATGCCACAAGATGGCGGCCCGATGGGTGGCCCGCTGGACGGCCCGCGCCATGGCGGTCAGATGCACGGCATGCACGGCAAAGGCCCGTACAGCGAGCTGGACCTGTCCCGCGAACAGCGCGAGCAGATCCGCAAGATCATGGGCGAGCAGATGCACGAACGTAAGCAGACGGTCGAAAAATACCTGGAGAAACTCTCGCCAGCCGACCAGAAAGCCATGAAGGACGAGATGGCGGCCAACCACAAGAAAGCCGAGTCCGATGTCCGCGCCGTGTTGAAACCGGATCAACAGAAGAAATTCGACGAGATCCAGAAGAAACAGGCCGAGCGTCGCGCCGAATGGGCCGAGTTCAAAGCCTGGAAAGCGCAACAGCCGCAAAAAGCGCAATAATGTTCTGACCCGACGGTTCACGCCGTCGGGTCCTTGTTTATCCAGCCCGATGTGGGAGCGAGCTTGCTCGCGAATGCGAAGTGTCAGTCAGCATGTTCTTGTCTGATCCACCGCATTCGCGAGCAAGCTCGCTCCCGCAGGGTTTTGCGTGTGTTCTGAGGAATAATTGTGCGTTCATTGTTCTGGCGTATTCTCGCCAGCTTCTGGCTGGCCATCGCTCTGGTTGCAGGGCTTTCCATTCTGCTGGGGCACATGCTCAACCAGGACGCATGGATCCTCAGCCGCCATCCGGGCCTCAACACCCTGGCCGCCGATTGGACGCAGACTTACGAAGCCCAGGGCGAAGACGCCGCACAGGACATCCTCGAACAGCGCAAACGCCAGTACCACATCGACGTTCAAGTGCTGAACGAAAGCGGCGACCCGCTGGTGCGCGGCACCTTCCCCCGGCGTGCGGCCGCCTTCGAGGCGCGGCAGCACAACGATGACCGACGCCTGCCATGGAGGCGTCTGACCGACGAATTCACCAGCGACAAAAGCGGCGACACCTACCTTTTCATCTACCGCATCCCGCACCCGGAACTCGACGCCTGGCACCGCGAAAGCCTGCTCTGGCCGTTGAGTGCGCTGGGCATTGCGTTGGTGGTGCTGACCCTCTTCAGCCTGCTGGTGACGTTTTCCATCACCCGCCCGCTCAGTCGCTTGCGCGGCGCAGTGCACGACCTCGGCCAGACCACCTATCAGCAGAACAGCCTGGCGCAACTGGCCAACCGCCGCGATGAATTCGGCGTGCTGGCCAACGACTTCAACCGCATGGGCGCCCGCCTGCAAAGCCTGATCGGCAGTCAGCGCCAGTTGCTGCGCGACGTATCCCACGAATTGCGCTCACCGCTGGCACGGCTGCGCATCGCCCTGGCACTGGCTGAACGGGCGAGCCCCGAAGAACGGGAAAAACTCTGGCCGCGACTGACCCGCGAATGCGACCGGCTGGAAGCGCTGATCAGTGAAATTCTGGTGCTGGCGCGGGTCGATGCCGACAACGCCAGCGCCGAAGACGTGGATCTGAATGCCTTGCTCGCCACCGTGCAAAAGGACGCGCAACTCGGCTCGCCGGAGCAGACGGTGCGGCTGGAAGCCGAGCCGGCGCTCAATCTGACAGGCTGGCCGACCATGATTGAGCGCGCCGTGGACAACCTGCTGCGCAATGCCCAGCGCTTCAACCCGGTCGGGCAGGCAATTGAAATGCAGGCGTCACGTCAGGGCGAGCGGATCGTGGTCAGCGTGCGTGATCATGGGCCGGGGGTGCAGGCAGAGCATCTGAGCCAGTTGGGCGAACCGTTTTATCGGGCGCCGGGGCAGACCGCTGCCGGGCATGGCCTGGGACTGGCGATTGCCCGACGGGCGGCGGAGCGGCATGGCGGGACGCTGGTGCTGGCCAATCATCCGCAGGGCGGTTTTGTGGCCAGTCTGGAGTTGCCGCTGGAGCCGGGAGCTGTTGTACAGCCCTGATGGAGTCAAGCCTTTGCCGGCCAGGCGCTGACAAACTCCGCCAGATCAACCTTCTCGGCCACCCGCGGTTCTTTCTGCGGCGTGCCGAGGTACAGGAAGGCAATCACCTCTTCGTCATCCGTCAGGCCCAGGCCCTTGGCGACATGTTTCGAGTACGCCAGATCACCGGTACGCCACACCGCGCCAATCCCCTGCGCATAAGCCGCCAACAAAATCCCGTGCGCCGCACAGCCCGCCGCCAGCCGTTGCTCGGCCTTCGGGTATTTGACGTGATCCTGCAACCTGGCGATGACCACGACCACCAGCGGCGCGCGCAGCGGACCGTTGCGCGCCTTGTCGATCATCGCTTCAGTGACTTCGCCTTCCTGCATTTTTGCAGCTTCGGCCAGCAACTCGCCCATCTGCTCACGCGCCGCACCTTCGACGGTCAGGAAGCGATACGGCTGCAAATGGCCGTGATCCGGTGCGCGGGTCGCGGCGGCAAACAGCACTTCGCGCTGTTCGGCGGTAGGGGCCGGATCGATCAGTCGTGGAACGGAAACACGGTTGAGCAAAGCGTCGAGAGCCTGCATCGGCCACCTCCTGAAAAAAATGTCCGGCTATTCTAGCTGCAAGTGATCCAGACGCGTCGGTTTACATGCCTTGCACCGCAGGTAGAATGGCGCCCTTCCCACATCAGCCCGAGCGGACTTCATGGCGTTGCCGACCTTACGGATCATTGGTTTCATCATCGGCATCTTCCTGATCACCCTGGCCATCGCCATGGTCGTGCCGATGGCCACCCTGGTGATTTTCGAGCGCACCGGCGATCTGCCGTCGTTCCTCTGGGCGAGCATGATCACCTTCGTCGCCGGCCTCGCGCTGGTGATTCCGGGGCGTCCGGAACACATCCACCTGCGCCCCCGGGACATGTACCTGCTGACCGTCAGCAGCTGGCTGGTGGTGTGCATTTTCGCCGCACTGCCGTTTTTGCTGACCCAACACATCAGCTACACCGACTCGTTCTTCGAAAGCATGTCCGGCATCACGGCCACCGGGTCGACCGTGCTCAATCATCTGGACGACATGTCCCCCGGCATCCTGATGTGGCGCTCGCTGCTGCACTGGATCGGCGGCATCGGCTTCATCGGCATGGCGGTGGCGATCCTGCCGCTGCTGCGTATCGGTGGCATGCGCCTGTTCCAGACCGAATCCTCGGACCGCTCGGAAAAGGTCATGCCCCGCTCGCATATGGTGGCGCGGCTGATCGTGGCGGCCTATGTCGGCATCACGATTCTCGGCAGCCTGGCGTTCTGGTGGGCCGGGATGAGCCCGTTCGATGCGATCAACCACGCGATGTCTGCAATTTCCACCGGCGGGTTCTCGACTTCCGACCAGTCCCTGGCCAAGTGGACGCAACCGGCGGTGCACTGGGTGGCGGTGGTGGTGATGATCCTCGGCAGCCTGCCGTTCACCCTGTACGTGGCAACGCTGCGCGGCAACCGTCGGGCGCTGATCAAGGATCAACAGGTGCAGGGTTTGCTCGGCATGTTGCTGGTGACCTGGCTGGTGCTCGGCACCTGGTACTGGTGGACCACCAACCTGCATTGGCTGGACGCGCTGCGCCATGTGGCGCTGAACGTGACGTCGGTAGTCACTACCACGGGGTTTGCATTGGGGGACTACAGCCTGTGGGGCAATTTCTCGCTGATGCTGTTCTTCTATCTGGGTTTCGTCGGTGGCTGTTCCGGATCGACGGCGGGTGGGATCAAGATCTTCCGCTTTCAGGTCGCCTACATCCTGCTCAAGGCCAACCTTAACCAGCTGATTCACCCACGGGCGGTGATCAAGCAGAAGTACAACGGTCACCGCCTCGACGAAGAAATCGTCCGTTCGATTCTGACCTTTTCGTTCTTCTTCGCCATCACTATCTGCGTGATCGCCCTGCTGCTGTCGCTATTGGGCGTGGACTGGATGACTGCGTTGACCGGCGCCGCCAGCACCGTGTCCGGCGTCGGTCCCGGCCTGGGCGAGACCATTGGCCCGGCCGGCAACTTCGCCAGTCTGCCGGATGCGGCCAAATGGATTCTGTCGTTCGGCATGCTGCTCGGCCGATTGGAGATCATTACGGTGTTTGTACTGTGTATTCCGGCGTTCTGGCGTCACTGATCGCGTTCGGCGCTTCCAGCAACCGCGCCCGGTAATCGCCGGGCGTGGTGTCGAACCAGCGACGGAAGGCGCGGAAGAAATTGCTCGGATCGGCAAACCCCAGCAGATAGGCAATCTCCAGCAAGGTCATGCTCGGCTGCGCCAGGTATTGCTCGGCGAGTTCGCGGCGGGTGTCGTCGAGCAACTGCTGAAAACTGGTGCCCTCCTCCTGCAAGCGCCGTTGCAAGGTTCGCTGCGACAGATGCAGGGTCTGCGCCACCGTATCGCGCTTGGGCTCGCCCTGGGGCAGCAAACGACACAGGACCTGGCGTGCTTTGTGAGTCACGCGACTTTCCGAAAACCGCGCCAGATATTCCCCGGCAAACCGGTCGTGCAACAGCGCCATCGCTTCGTTGGCGGTGGGCAGTGGCGCTTCCATGTCGGCCCGTTCGAAGATCAGCGCGTCGTACGGCGCGTTGAACACCAGCGGTGCATGAAAAGCTTGTTTGTAGGGTTCAAGATCATCCGGCTCGTCGCCCTGCACCAGCACTTTGCGCGGGTGCAGCATGCGCCCGGTCAGCCAGCCGCACAGCGCCAGCGCGCAGGCCAGCGAGGCTTCGGCACTTTGCCGGGTCGGCGGCAGGTGATCGCCATGCACCGTCAGAATCAGCGCATAACCTTCGTCGAGCAGGCGAAAACTCAGGTCGGCACTTTCGGCAATGATTCGCTGATAACGCACCAGTCGCTGAAAACCTTCGGCCAGCGTATTACTGGACATCAGCGCATAACCCGCGACATGGAACGAAGCCGGCCGCACCACTTTGCCCATGTTCAGGCCGATGGCCGGATTGCCGGACAGCTCGACCGCCCGTTGCCAGAGTCGGGTCATGGAATCCTGTGGGAAGCGTGCATCCGGATCATCCAGCGCCGCGTAATCGAGCCCTAGCTGTTTGAACAGAACCCGGCAATCCAGGCCGTCCATTTCCAGTGCTTTGACAATCCCCATTGCCCAGCTTGCAGAAGTCGTTCGTTCGCTCATGGCGTTTTTTCTTGGATGACATGATGAGCCGCATTCTACGGCGGATTTTCCAAGGATAGTAAAGTGGCGCCGATTGTCACTGGCCGACGCCATTGATCACTCTAGACTCAAATAAGCTACCCGCCGAACAACTTGCAATCAGAACAACAACCACAGAGATCGCAGTCGTGGAAACCATCAGGCATTTCAACAGCTTCGCCGAGTTCTATCCGTATTACCTCAGCGAGCACAACAACAGCACCTGCCGTCGCCTGCATTTCATCGGTACGACGCTGGTGATCTTCATTCTTGCCCTGACCATCGCCAAGGGCGCCTGGCTGCTGTTGCTTGCGTTACCGCTGGCGGGCTACAGCTTTGCCTGGGTCGGCCATTTCTTTTTCGAGAAAAACCGCCCGGCCACCTTCCAGCACCCGTTCTACAGCCTGCTCGGCGACTTCGTCATGTACCGCGACATGATCCTGGGCCGCGTGCCGTTCTAGAAATTCCGACCAAGAGGATTGCCGATGAATGCCACTGCCCGTTTCACCCACATGAAGGACGGTACACAGGACGACTGGGCGATCATTGCGGCGGACTTCAGCGCCTACGCCCGCCAATTACCGGGCCGGATCATGGCCCACCTGAAACTGCTGGAAGGCGATTTCGGCGGTTTTCCGGTGGATCGCCTGACCCACTCGCTGCAAACCGCAACCCGCGCCTTTCGCGACGGGCGCGACGAGGAATACGTGGTCTGCGCCCTGCTCCACGACATCGGCGACACCCTCGGCTCCTACAATCACCCGGACATCGCCGCCGCCATCCTCAAGCCGTTCGTCAGCGCCGAAAACCTGTGGATGGTGGAAAAGCACGGAATCTTCCAGGGCTACTACTTTTTCCATCACCTTGGCATGGATCGGCACCTGCGCGAGCAATTCAGCGACCATCCGCAGTTTCTGGCAACCGCAGAGTTCTGCGCCAAATACGACGCGGCGGCGTTCGACCCCGAGTACGACACCTTGCCGTTGAGCTTCTTCGAACCGATGGTGGAAAGACTGTTCGCCCAGCCGAAAAACTCGATCTATAAAGCGGCGATGGAAGAGCACACCCCCGCATAAAGACAATCCCGATCCATTGTGGGAGCGAGCTTGCTCGCGAATGCGGAGTGTCAGTCAATACTGCTTTGTCTGATGTACTGCATTCGCGAGCAAGCTCGCTCCCACAGGGGCCGTCGCTCAGGCCAGCTCGGCAACCTTCGCGGCTTTCAATTCGGCTTCCCGCGCCTGCGCATCCGCCAGGCGATACAGCTCGATCGTGCCGTCCCAGTGCTCGATCAGCGCCGTGCACGATTCCACCCAGTCACCGCAATTGAGGTAATCCACCTCGCCGACCTTGCGGATCTCGGCGTGGTGAATGTGCCCGCAGACCACGCCGTGCAATTCGCGTTTCACACACTCGTGGGCGATGGCTTCCTCGAAGTCACTGATGAAGCTGACCGCAGTCTTCACCTTGTGCTTGAGATAAGCCGACAGCGACCAGTAGCCGTAACCGTATTTCGCCCGCCAGTGATTGAGCCAGCGGTTGAGGGTCAGGGTGAATTCGTAGGCCGAATCGCCGAGAAACGCGAGCCAGCGGTGATAGCGGGTGATCACGTCGAACTGGTCGCCGTGAATCACCAGCAGATGCCGGCCATCAGCCGTGACGTGCACCGCCTCGTCGACCAACTGGATATTGCCCAGAATCAGTTTTGAATAGCGGCGCAGGAATTCGTCGTGGTTACCGGTGACGTAAATCACCTCGGTGCCGCGTTTGCTCATGGTCAGCAAACGGCGGATCACATTGGTGTGTGCCTGTGGCCAGTACATGCCACCGCGCAGCTTCCAGCCGTCGATGATGTCACCCACCAGGTAGATCTTGTCGGCGTGATAGCCCTTGAGAAATTGCGACAGATGCTCGGCCTGGCAATCCCGCGTGCCCAGGTGCACGTCAGAGATCCACAGGGTGCGAACCCGTTGTTTACGGCTGGGTCTGGCGAGCTCGGCGCTGGTCATGGGCAACCCTCTGCGATGTTTTCCCCACTGTGCGCGCGCCCGGTTAATCGACCATGACAAGCATGCGTCAGTCGTGTGACAAACGCGCCGCCCCTGTGCCGGTGTAGACTGGCGGCTCGCCCGGAGACCACCATGCAACCGATCCTGACCCTGCGCCATTACAGCCACGACCTGATCGCCCACAGCCACAACCACGCGCAACTGGTGTTCGGCCTGTCCGGCGCGCTGGATTTCGAAGTCGCAGGGCGTGGCAGTCAGGTAATGCAGCAGAGCTTCGTGGTGATCCCCGCCGGTGCGCATCACGCGTGCGGCAGCCCCAAGGGCAGCCGCTGTCTGGTACTGGATGTGCCCGACGAACAATGGCTGACACGCTCACTGGGCGATCACGCCGATGCCAGCCGCCGACTGCTGGACAACGCCGCCCGTTTGTCGCTGGACGCGGGGCAAGGTCAATTGGTCAACTGGCTGGCGAACAGCCCGGTGGACGATCCGTTGATTGCGCAACAGGGCGCGGTGTTGCTGCTGGCAAGCCTGAACCACGTGCCACCCACCGAGATCACCGCGCGCCGCCTGCCCTTTGCGGCACTCGATGCGCACATCGAGCAGTACGCGGCTTATCCGCTGCAAGTCGCGGATCTGGCGCGCGTCGCCGGGTTATCCAGCGCCCGGCTGCATGCGCGGTTCGTCGCCGAATGCGGGCAAACACCGATGGACTACATTCGCAGCCGACGCCTGCACAAAGCCGTCGCGCTGTTGCGCAACACCACGCTGCCCGTCGGTGAAGTGGCCTGCCGAGTCGGCTACAACTCGCAAAGTGCGTTTTCGGCCGCCGTCCTGCGTGAATTTGGTATCTCTCCTACACAATTGCGGCGCGAGGCTGACGACAAAAGTCGATAGCCTGCCGACAGACTTTCCCGTCGGGACACGCTTCAATGTGTGCCTGTAATGGTGTTTGAAAAAGGACTGCAATGACTCCCCGTACCGCCCTGGGCGCCCTGCATATCGGCGCACTGATGTTCGGCCTGACCGGCGTCTTCGGCAAACTCGCAGCCGCAACGCCCGCGGTCATCGTGTTCGGACGCGCCGCGTTCGCCGTGCTGGCCCTGGCCTTTTTCGCCCGTTTCGCCCAACAGGGCGGCTGGCAGAAATTGCAGGCCGTCGACTGGCGACGACTGGCCCTGAGCGGCGCGCTGCTGGCCGGCCATTGGGTAAGTTTTTTCATTGCGGTCAAGGTCGCGGGCGTCGCCATCGCGACCCTGGGTTTCGCCAGTTTCCCGGCCTTCACGGTGATCCTCGAAGGGCTGATCTTCCGCGAGCGCATCCGCGCCAATGAAATCGTGCTGGTGGCGCTGGTCAGTGTCGGGCTGGTGCTGGTGACGCCGGCATTCGATCTGGCCAGCGGCGCGACTACCGGCCTGCTCTGGGCAATCCTGTCCGGCCTGCTGTTTTCCCTGCTGTCCCTGACCAACCGCGCCAGCTCCGGACGTATCCCGGCGGTGCAGGCGGCGTTGTGTCAGAACGTGGTGGTGGCGCTGTGTCTGCTGCCGGTCGCGGCGCCGCAACTGAGCCAAGTGCGCGCCATCGACTGGGTGTGGATCGGTCTGCTCGGGGTGTTCTGCACCGGCGTTGCCCACAGCCTGTTTGTCGCCAGCCTCGCGGTAATCAAGGCCCGCACGGCCGCGGTGGTGTTCGCCATGGAGCCGGTGTACGGAATTACCGTGGCCTGGCTGCTGTTCGATGAAAATCCGACCCTGCGCATGTTGATCGGCGGCGCGTTGATCATCGTTGCCATCGTGGTGTCGAGCCGGATGTCAGGCAGCAACGACAAGAAAACCGTCGCGGCCGAGGCGACCTCTCACTGAGTACGATCGTTGTGGCCCAAGTCGCGGTCAGGGTCGATCTGGTCGCGCACCCGCTGCTTGAGCACCTTGGCCTCCGGGAAACCGCCGTCGGCCTTGCGTTCCCAGATCTGCACGTCGTTGCAGGTAATGTGGAATATCCCGCCGGTGCCCGGCACCAGTGACACTTTGCCGAGATCATCGCCAAAGGTGCTGAGCAGTTCTTGCGCCAGCCACGCGGCGCGCAACAGCCACTGGCATTGCGTGCAATAGGTGATGACGATTTCCGGTTTTGTGTCGGTCATGCGCTGAAACTCCTGAGCCAGAGGGGCGCCGCTATAATAGCCGGCTTTATCGCTCGCCCCGAGACTCACGATGCGTCGCCTTCTGATCTGCCTGCTGCTTGGTTTCCTTCCCCTGTTCGTTCATCCCAGTGAGGCAACACGCCCGAAAGTCGGCCTGGTGCTGTCCGGCGGCGCGGCCCGTGGCCTGGCGCACATCGGTGTGCTCAAGGCCCTGGAAGAACAAGGCATCAAGATCGATGCGATTGCCGGCACCAGCATGGGCGCGGTGGTCGGCGGCCTGTACGCCTCGGGCTACAAGATCGACGAACTGGAAAAACTCGCCCTGACCATCGACTGGCAGCAGGCACTGTCCGACGCCCCGCCCCGGGAAGACGTACCGTTCAGGCGCAAGCAGGATGACCGCGACTTTCTGGTGAAACAGAAACTGAGCTTTCGCGACGACGGCAGCCTCGGCCTGCCATTGGGCGTGATTCAGGGCCAGAACCTTGCGCTACTGCTGGAAAGCCTCTTGGCCCACACCAGCGACACCCGGGATTTCGACAAGCTGCCGATCCCGTTCCGCGCCGTGACCACCGACATCGCCAACGGCGAAAAAGTGGTGTTCCGCAAAGGTCACCTGCCCCAGGTGATCCGCGCCAGCATGTCGATCCCGGCGGTGTTCGCCCCGGTCGAACTCGACGGCCGCCTGCTGGTGGATGGCGGCATGACCGACAACATCCCCCTCGACGTGGCCCGGGAAATGGGCGTCGACGTGGCTATCGTGGTCGACATCGGTACCCCGCTGCGCAACCGCAAGCAACTGGTGACCGTGGTCGATGTGCTGAACCAGTCGATCACCCTGATGACCCGGCGCAACTCCGAAGAGCAACTGGCGACCCTGCATCCCGATGACGTGCTGATCCAGCCGCCGCTGGCCAGTTTCGGGGCCACCGACTTCGGTCGGGGCCAGGAGATGATCGACGCCGGCTACCGCGCGACCAAGGCTCTGGACGTACGCCTCGCCCGCCTCAAACCCGTGCAGTCGCAGGACGCCGAACTCAATGCCGCCCGCGCGCCGGGCCAGCGCACGCCGATCATTACCGCAATCAAGGTCGAGAACGACTCGAAAGTCGGCGACGACGTGATCCGCTACTACATCCGCCAGCACATCGGCGAGCCGCTGGACCTGGGTCGTCTGCAAACCGACATGGGCACGCTGTATGGCCTCGACTACTTCGAGCAGGTGCAATACCGCGTGGTCCACAAGGGCGCGGATCACACGCTGGTGATCAGCGCGCGGGGCAAACGTACCGGCACCGATTACCTGCGGGTCGGCCTCAATCTGTCGGATGACATGCGCGGCGACAGCGCCTTCAACCTCGGCGCCAGTTACCGAATGAACGGCATCAACCGCCTCGGCGCGGAATGGCTGACCCGAGCACAAATCGGCGATCAACAAGAGTTGTACAGCGAGTTCTATCAGCCGCTGGATGTGGGCTCTCGCTATTTCGTGGCGCCTTATGCGTCGTTCGCCGCGCAAAACGTCGACTCGGTTCTGGACAACGATCCGATCGCCCAGTATCGCGTCGAGCGCTACGGCTTCGGCCTCAACGTTGGCCGGCAGATCGGCAACAGCGGCGAAGTGCGCTTCGGCGTCGGCGAGGCCTGGGGCAAGGCGGATGTGCGGATCGGCGATCAGGATCTGCCGAGCGAAAACTTCAACGAAGGGTTCTATGCGCTGAAGTACTCGTTCGACTCGCTGGACAACGTCTACTACCCCCACGAAGGCGAAGACATCGGCCTGACGCTGGTGCAGTTCGAACCGAGCCTGGGTTCCGACACACGCTACCGGCAGTGGGAGTTCAAACTGGACAAGGCCATGAGCAGCGGCCCGGACACGCTGATCCTGGGCGGTCGTTACGGTCGCACGCTGGACGATGCCAACGTGGTGACCTCCAGTTTCCTGCTCGGCGGCGCCCGGCAATTGTCGGGTTTCCGCGAGGATGCGATCTCCGGGCAAAACGTTAGTCTGATGCGCGCGGTGTACTACCGCCGCCTCACCCCGCGCTCGTACCTGCCGCTGGACTTCCCGTTGTACGCCGGTGCATCACTGGAACGGGGCCGGGCGTGGAACAACGACAATGAATTCGACAGCGGCTACATCAACGCCGCCAGCGTGTTCATCGGTTTCGATACGCCGCTGGGGCCGCTGAATTTCAGCTATGGCCTGAATGATGCGGATGAGCAGGCGGTGTACCTGAACCTCGGGCAGACGTTCTGACCGTCGTCAGCGAATCCCGGCCAACAGCGTGCGCGCCGTTTGCTTGAGAGGTTCGTCAGCCTCTTTGAGCAGTTCGTTGAGCAAGGCAATGGCGCTATCGATATCGCCGTCATCGATGCAGGTCTGGGCCTGTTCGAGTTTGCCGGCGTTCTCGGCGTCCGAGGGTTCGGGTTCCGGGGCTTGCAGTTCCAGTGGCTCCAGGGAGAGCGCTGGGCCGGGATCGCCAAACTCGTTGAGAAAGTCCTCGTCCAGCGGCTGCGTTTCTGGTTCGACGATCCATTCCAGTTCAGCGGTTTCGGCATCGTCGGGCAGGGTTTCCGGCAGTTCGAAATCCTGTGGCAATACCTGCAGATCGGAGCCCAGCGTCGATGGAGCCTGCTCAGGTTCGGCGCTGGCCGGGCGAGCTTCCTCAAGATCCCAACTGGAGGCCATCGAGAGCTGGTCCAGATTCAGTTCGAAATTGTCTTCGACTACCGGTTCGACAGACCCGGAGGATTCGATCGGCAGCTCGGCAATCACCGGGGCCGCCGCCACCAAAGGTGCGGCGCTGACCAGTTTCGGGTAGCGGGCGCGAATCTCCTGCAAGCGCTGATCTTCGACCCCGAGCTGACGCAGACGGGCTTCCTGCTCGTCATAGGCCGGCGAGTCGCCTTGCCGCCCCAGCACTTCGAGCAACTGCACGCCGAGGTCAATGCGCTCCGGCTCCCGCTGCAATGCATCACGCAATAAACCGGCAGCCTCGCTCAAGCGACCGTAGGCCAGATAAATGCCGACCGCTTCCAGCACATCGCCGTTGGCGTGGTCTTCGCGATGTTCGACCGCACTGTGCACGGCACTCGGCTGCATTGGTTCGGTGTCGTCGACCGGGAGTTCGTTTCGTACCGGCAGGAACGGCAACGGCGCAGCAGTCCCTTGCGCCTGCTGGCGTTGCCGGCGCACGTACAGCCCTGCCACCGATAATCCCAGGACCAGCAACAATCCGCCGAGCAGCGGCCAGTTGAGTAAATCCTCCTGAGACTCGACCGGGGCAATGACCGGCGCCGGCACAGGCGCCACGGGTGTTGCGGGTGCCGGTGGTGCCTGTTGCACTTCAATCAGACGGGCCTGCAGCTCGCCGAGCTGTTTCTTGCCGTCAGCGATCAGCACTGCCTGGGCCTGAAGCTTCACGTTCAATTCATCGATGGTTTTTTGCAGTTGCTGGTTCTGCACAAGGCTCGCCGCCATTTGCTCGGCCTGCACGTCGGCGACCGGGGCCGGTGGCTGCAAGGGTGCAACAGGTTTGGCCGGCGTCGTTGCGGAGGGAGCCTCGGGGGTCGGGAATTCCGACGATTGCGCACGCGCAGTCGGCTCGTCGGTGGCCGGGACTATTCCCGGTGAGCCCGGCGGGTCGATCAGCACGGTGTATTCGCGCAGCAGGTGCCCATTGGGCTGATCGAGTTGCACCAGGAAATTCAGAAAGGGTTCATTGACCGGTTTACTGGAGGTCACCCGGATCATGTTGCGATTGCCGCGCAGAATCGGGGTGAACTTGAGGTCATTGAGAAAGAACACGCGTTCGATACCGGCGCGGCCAAACTCGTCCGCCGAGGCCAGACGGATCGCCAGATCGCTTTCGCTGACGGCCCCGACATCCACCAGGGCGATGTCAGCCTTGAGTGGTTGATTGAGGGCCGAATGCACGGTGATGTCACCGAGCCCCAACGCCAATGATGCGGTGGACCAGGTGAGAACACCGGCCACCAACAGTGAGTTGGTGCAACGCAGTACCACGTGCCGACTTCCGAGCATGAGCATCCCTTAAATAAGCAAAACCGACTTCTATGCGTTCGCACATCCGGTACGAACACGATATTGCCCAGTAGTTCTTATAGTCCGCCCAGCGCGATCTCTCAAAAAAACGGCACGCGGTTATGCCTCAAGACTTTTCCAGGTTGGCCAGAATGTGCCCGTGAACCCGCATGCACACCTTCATGTCGGCCTCATCGATACCCTCGAACAATTCCTTGCGCAGTTGCGTGGCGATGGTTTCAATCTGTTCGATCAGCGGCAGGGCCGGTGAGCACAACACGATTTTCTTTGCCCGGCGGTCTTCCATTACAGACTGGCGTTGCACCAGTCCCTGGCTTTCCAGGCTGTCGAGCAGACGGGCCAGGGTCGGTCCTTCGACGCCGACGCTTTGCGCCAGCTCACGTTGGGTCGGCGCCTCTTCGAAACGCGCCAGATGCAGCAGCACCAGCCAGCGCGCCTGGGACAAACCCAGGCCGGCCAGCCGGCGATCCAGTTCGGCACGCCAGCCTCGGGACATCTGGGCCAATTGCATGCCAAAACGGTGTTGATCGGTTAACGGCATAAAACACTCATGATTAGACTGAACAAATAGAGAAAAACTAATTATTAGTCAGCTAAGCATGACATTTGCCTATAGGCAAGAGGCGCCCCGTACTGAATCGTTACAACCGCATGAGGGTTGGCACAAACGCCCTCTTACATTTCAAACTCCGATTGCAGCGCAGCCCGCACGCAGTACAGCACGCCTTCCGGTACACGACCGGCAAACAGCTCGGCCACTTCGGCGACGGACGGCAGTTCGCCTTCGCCGTCCAGGAATGCGTCCTGGACTTCACCCATCAGGTCTTCCGGCAAATCCAGCGCCTGTTCCAGCGACAACTGCTGCTTGCCGATGGCTTCGGCGAGCATGGCGTAGACGTTTTTTTCCGAGCACTGCAACTGACCGGAAATCTGCAACGGTGTCATGCCGGCGCGGGCCAGAGTGATCAGTTCGTGGCGCACGTCGGCCACGACTTTCGGTGCCTCGGCCTCGCCGCCGAGCACTTCGAGGAAAGCTTCGCCGTAACGCTCCAGCTTGC
This sequence comes from Pseudomonas sp. B26(2017), assembly GCF_002113045.1. Taxonomy (NCBI): domain Bacteria; kingdom Pseudomonadati; phylum Pseudomonadota; class Gammaproteobacteria; order Pseudomonadales; family Pseudomonadaceae; genus Pseudomonas; species Pseudomonas sp. B26(2017). Next base: position 210,988 of record NZ_NEJJ01000012.1, read on the forward strand.
GCGCACCGACGCCGCTGACCCGGGCCATGTCGGCCAGCGAGGTCGGCTGGCTGCGGAGCATTTCCAGCAGGGTCGAGTCGGGGAAGATGACGTACGGCGGCACGCCGTGTTCTTCCGCCAGTTTGCGCCGCAGGGCACGCAACGCTTCCCACTGTTCGCGCTCTTCGCCACGCACGAGCTGGCTGGCCTGGCTCTTGCTGCCGCTCTTGGCGGTGATTTGTGGCTTGAGGTCGCGGCGCAGCTCCAGGCTCACTTCGCCCTTGAGCAGCGGCCGGCAGGTGTCGCTCAAACGCAGCCCGCCGTAGCCTTCATGATCGACGTCCGCCAGGCCACGGGCGACCAATTGGCGGAACAGCGAACGCCATTCGCTCTCCCCCAGCGCCTTGCCCACGCCGAACACAGACAGGTGCTGATGGCCGAAGCTGCGAACCTTTTCGTTGTCTTTGCCCAGCAGCACGTCAACCAGATGGCCGACGCCGTAACGCTGCCCGGTGCGGTAGATCGCCGACAGCGCCTGACGCGCAGGCTCGGTGGCGTCCCAGGTCTGCACGCCGTCGATGCAGTTGTCGCAGTGGCCACATGGCTCGGGCATGTCTTCGTCGAAATACGCCAGCAGTGCCTGACGGCGGCAGCGGGTTTCTTCGCAAAGCGAGAGCATGGCGTCGAGCTTGTGCTGCTCCAGACGCTTATGGCGTTCGTCGCCCTCGGAGTTCTGCAGCATCTGCTTGAGCATCACCACGTCTTGCAGACCGTAGGCCATCCACGCGTCCGCCGGCAGGCCGTCACGGCCTCCGCGCCCGGTTTCCTGGTAATAGGCTTCAAGGGATTTGGGCAGATCAAGGTGAGCGACGAAGCGCACGTTGGGCTTGTCGATACCCATGCCGAACGCCACGGTGGCGACCATGATCAAGCCTTCCTCGTTGAGGAAGCGCTTCTGGTGATAGGCGCGCAGATCGTTGGGCAGACCGGCGTGGTACGGCAGCGCCGGGAAGCCCTGCTCGGTGAGAAACGCGGCCACCTCTTCCACCTTCTTGCGTGACAGGCAGTAGACGATGCCGGCATCGCTGCGCCGCTCGGCGAGGAACGCCAGCAACTGCTTGCGCGGCTGCTCCTTGGGCACGATGCGGTAGAAGATGTTCGGCCGGTCGAAGCTCGACAGGAAACGCTCGGCGCTCTGCAAATGCAGACGGGTGACGATTTCTTCCCGGGTACGCTTGTCGGCGGTGGCGGTCAGGGCGATGCGCGGCACGTCGGGGAACATTTCCGCCAGTTGCCCCAGTTGCAGGTATTCCGGGCGGAAGTCATGGCCCCATTGCGATACGCAGTGCGCTTCGTCGATGGCGAACAGGGCGATGTTCAAGCCTTGCAGGAACGACAGCATGCGCGGCTGCACCAGACGCTCGGGCGCCAGATAAAGCATTTTCACTTCGCCGCGCTTGATGCGGTTGGCGAGGTCGCGCTGTTGTTCAGCGCTTAATGTGGAGTTCAACGCGGCGGCGGCCACGCCCAGCTCTTCGAGGGTGGCGACCTGATCGTCCATCAGCGCGATCAGCGGCGACACCACCACCGCCAGGCCGTCGCGCAGCAGCGCCGGCACCTGGAAGCACAGCGACTTGCCGCCGCCGGTCGGCATCAGGACAAGGGCATCACCACCACTGGCCACGCGCTCAATGATTGCACCCTGACGGCCACGGAAACTGTCGTAGCCGAAGATGTCCTTGAGGACGCGTTGAGCCTGTTCGAGCATAAAAACTCCAAAAATCCACCGAAACATCCCTGCACAGGCTGGTTCAAGACAGCCGAGGCTGCTTTAAACAAAACGTAAGGGCGCATTGCATGACGCCGTACGGATTCAGCCGCGACACCGGCAGGGATCGCAAAGCGCGGCAGTATACCCGAGCCCTCCCCGGCAAAGGGCACCGCCGATAAGAAGCTTGTGCGGGCAAATCTGCCGTGCGGCTGGCTTGAGGGCTCAAGAAGGCCTAGAATTCCCGCATTGTTTATTCCCCAAGGTAGCCCTTTAATGTCCTTCGCCGAGCAACTAACCCGCCTGCAAGTCTTCCTCGACGCCGACGAGCTGCATGAAGAGGCGCTGGACTACGTGGCCGCTCACGGTTACCTGACTGCTTTGTCGATCTGCGCCGATGTGGTGCCGGACCGTGAGTGGATCGACGCCCTGTTCGCCGAAGAGCCGCATTACAGCAGCGAAGCCCAGCGTGAAGAGATCGAAGCCACGCTGATCGGCCTCAAGGCCCACATCGCCCGCCAACTGGCGTCGGATGAAGAATTCGAGCTGCCATGCGAACTGGACCTGGGCGACGAGCCGGACGATTCCGAACTGCGCGGCTGGTGCATCGGCTTCATGGAAGGCGTGTTCCTGCGCGAAGCGGCCTGGTTCGAAACCGCCGAGGAAGAAGTCAGCGAAATGCTCCTGCCGATCATGGTCGGTTCGGGCCTGTTCGACGAACAGCCCGAGTTCGAAGATATCGCCAGGGACGCCAACCTGATGGACGACATGATCGTGCAGATTCCAGAAGCCCTGACCGCGCTGTACCTGCTGTGCCAGGCACCTGACGAAAAACCGGCGATCCTCAAGCCACGTCACCACTAAGATCCGGCCTATGGACAACCCCATAGGCAAGCGCTCCCTGATGTTGCGCTACATCCTGCTGGCCACCGGCTGGCTCAGCGTGGCATTGGGGGTGATCGGGATATTCCTGCCTGTTCTCCCCACGACTCCCTTCCTGCTGCTGGCAGCTGCCTGCTTCGCCCGCAGCTCTCCGCGTTTCTATCAATGGCTGGTCGAGCATCCCCGGCTCGGGCCATGGATCCGCGACTACCTCAATGGCAACGGCATTCCGCTCAAGGGCAAGGTCTACGCGATCGGGCTGATGTGGGCGAGCATTCTGTTCTCATGCTACCTGGTGCCGCTGCCGTGGGCGCGCGGGTTCATGTTGACGAGTGCGGTGTTGGTGACGGTCTACATTCTGCGACAGAAAACCCTGCACAAACGCTGAGCGCTCACCAACCGTTCGTCGAAAAAACCTGCGCACCTGTCAGATCTGACAGTAGCCAGGCGATCGATTTCAATCCTTAAATCACTCCGTCGCCCATCCCTCGACAGGAGTGTCAGCCATGTTGAAAAAACCTGCGAAAAGAGTTGCCACCCTGGCTCTTGCCGAGCTGGAAATCCCCGACAAGCAACCAGAACCATTGCCTTCCGGTGAGTGGGGGATCAATCGGGCTGCGGCGATGGGGGTACACCCCGAACAAGGACTGCAGACTTACATCTCGCCATGGACCGAGATGGGCATCGGTGACGACGTCGAACTGTTGAAGGATGGCAATGTCGTTGCCCAGACCACCATCAGGGAAGCCGCCGAGGTGGGCCAGCGCGTAACGCTGTTCGTCGCCCCCCCCGGCACGCCCAGACCGGCTCGCATACCCTGAATTACCGAGTCAAACGACTCAATCAAGCGTGGGAAATCCAGACTCCTCCGACCAAAATATACGAAAAACTCGAGATTCCGGGGGGGCAAGATACGTTGCCAGGCCCTGGCCACTCTGAGTTGTATATGTATATCGATCCGGAAATCGTCAACGGTGTCGTAGATAAGGACATAGCAGAGGCGGGTGTGCCGATCATCATCCGTTCCGAGTCCGGCACCGCCCCGCCTTACCCCAATGCCGCCGTCGGCGATATTCCGGAGATTACCTGGGGCGGTTATCCCAAAAAATCCGCACCGCTGACCGCCGAGCAGATCAATGACCCCAACAACAACCCAATCGAAATCGTGGTGGATAAAGCACTCATCGAACTCGCCGGCGACAGCGATGAAAGGGGCCTTGGTGCGGCCTTCATTGTGAAGGACATAGTGAAAAACGTCGCAGACGACTGGTCTAAGGAAACCCGGATCGTAGTCTCGGTGGGCACAAATCTTCTGCTCGCCCCTATTGTCCAACAGGCCATCAACAACGTGCTTGATCTTGAGAAACTGGGTGACGACAAGGTCATCGTTCAAGTGGTGGCCAGAGCCCCAGACTTCAAGCTAGGCGACAACATCGGACTGAAGATGCGCGGTACCACGGTAGAGGGCGATCCGATCGAAGCCGTGGCTCCCTTAGTGGAGATCGACAACTTGCCACACACCTACGAGTTGCTAATCGAGAACTCGGATGCGCGAAAGCTGGCAAAAACCCAAGCCACTTTCTCTTACCGCCTGGAACGCAATGGCAGCACCGATCCGCTTCAATCCAAAGGCCAGTTCGTGCAGATTGTGGGCGAAGCCGATCAACTGGCGGCCCCGATTCTCGACGACGCACAAAATGGTGTGATTCCCGACGACCTCCCGAGTACCACTTTGCGAATCCCGCACAATCCGGTCATTGAAGTCGGTATGGCAATCGAAATCAGATGGTTCGGCACGCGCCCCAATGGCACTACCTATGATCCCAGCTTCGAAGATGAATGGTATTTCCCGGACCAGTCCGAGGTAGACAACCCGAACGGTTTTGGCATCCCCATTGACGGCAAACACATTCACACCCTCAAAGGCGGAAAAGTCGTCGCGTCCTATACATTGCTGATGGACAAGGACGGCGAAATCATCAGGCGCCTTTCCCGACCTGCTACCTCCGTCAATGTCGGCGAACCGCAGTTTGAACTGGTCAAGCCCATCGTTCTGGGAGAAGTGAATGGTGGACTGGAACCCGGCGACTTGCCCGCAGGCGCCAGCAGACTGACCGCACCAAGACCCACAGGTACTCCAAGTAAAGCCAAGGACGAGGTGACGTACACCTGGGACGGTGAGGTCACCGGCAAGATCGAAGACACGATCACACTGAATGCACTCTCGGCCAACAAGGATGTTAATTTCACACTGAATGCCGCATTCGTAGCTGCGCATATTGAGCCCAACCGCGGAAAAAAAATTACTGCGTCCTACAGGATCTGGCGCTTCGAAACCGATACCACCAGCTACTCCAATCCGCTGACCTTTGTCGTAGGCCAGGCAGAGCAACCACTGCTGGATCCAGCGGAAGTGGTGCAAGCCCCCGATGGAATCCTCGACCCCGCCAATGCCCCGGACGGTGCAACCGTCAGAATTGCCGCAAACCGGCCAGAAAACGCTGGCGATCATTTCTACATGACGTGGGCCACCACGGACGGAGTGACGGTGCACACGGACGACAAATCCATCAGCGGAAACAACAAGGGCAAACCCGTCGAGTTCCCGGTTGACCGGGCCACCGTGCTGGCCTGCCTGAACAAGAATGTGGTGATCAGTTATTACGTGGAACTGTTCGAGGGTGGCCGGAACCCCGGTGAAGATTATCCGCTGAGAGTCGAGGCAACGGAGTTCAAGCTGCCAGACGCCACGTTCAAGGAGGCAACCGGCCCTCAAAAAGATCAGTTGAATCCGGACGATGTTTATCCAAACGGCGCGACGGTGGTGATACCGGCAACCGCCCTTCTGAAGGAAGGCGATGAAATCACGGTAAAGGTAGAGGGTCTAACCACTACAACATATCCGCATACCGTGACGGCCGGGCAGGCCGACAAAGAGCTGGCCGTGATCAAGGTGCTGCATAGCGTGATCAACGCCAACGAAGGCCGAAGCATCGCCTTGAGCTACGAAATCCAACGCAAGGCCGGCGGAACCCATGGTCCTTCCAACCCGACGGTCTACGATGTGCGCAAGGTGATCGGCAGCGGCAAGTTGCTGGTCATGGGTGCCCGCTACAACAAGGGAGTTTATCGGGAGAGCAGTTCCAGCTGGCTCATATCCGCCTTCAATGCACAGACCCGGCAACGCGTGCAGGCAGAGTGGAAATACGCCGACGACAGCACCTGGACAAAAGCGGAGACCTGGGTCGATACCCATCCGTATGCCCCCTTGCAAGTTCGCACCAGCGACGACCAGGTCACCCTGAACAGAGTGAATGTATTTGGCACCGGTGGCCCGGGCACTCCCGCCAATGACGGGGCATTCGTGGCGCTGCGGGACAAGAACAATCTGGCAGCCTGGGGTAACCCGTTGAATGGCCAGAAAATCCCGCCAACCTTTCAGACGTTCACCGACATTGCCAAGGCTGCTTGTTCCGGCAGTTCTTATGCGGTGATTCGTACCAACAACTTCACTGTCGCCTGGCCCGGGTCTGCAGGTCAGGGTGGAGAAATGGGCTCGGTGGTTCCTACGGACTTCAAGCTGCTCGCCGGCAACAGCGTGGCTATTGCAGGCATCAAAACCAATGGAACAGTCCATGCCTGGGGCAATGTTGAGAGAGGCGGGACCCCGTCCGCCGAAATCCTGGCCTTGAGAGATGCAGTCGAACTGGCGCCAGCCGGATATGCTTTCGCCGTCCTCAGAGCAACCGGTCAAGTGATGGCCTGGGGACTTGGGGCGGGGTATGGCGGTGTTGTTCCTGCAGAGATCGCCAGCCTCACCGATATCAAACACGTGATTGGCAATGGCTTCGCTTTCGCTGCACTTCGGGAAAGCGGCAGTGTGGTCGCCTGGGGCGATACTGCGAAAGGCGGCACCGTATCCGACGATGTCGCCGGCCTGACCAACATCAAGGCGCTTGCCTGTGCAAATGCTCAAGCTTTCATCGTCATACTCATGAGCGGACAAATCGCGGGTTGGGGACCTGCCACCTATGGCGGGACAATACCTGCGGATATCCGCTCCTTGACGGATATCATCTCAGTCGTCGCCAGTTCGAATGCGTTTGCAGCGCTTCGGCACAGCGGTCACGTCGTCGGATGGCCCGAGGCTAATTCGGGTGGGCTGATACCTGACACGATCGCCGGCAGGGACGATCTTGTTCAACTGGCCGCCACCGCTGGAGCGTTCGCCGCCGTGTGCAAAGATGGAACCGTGGTGGCCTGGGGAGACCCATTGCTCGGAGGAGATACCACGCCCGTCGTCACCAAGTTGGTAAATGTCACTGCAATCTACGCCAACCGTCATGCCTTTACCGCACTCACTTCCGACGGCGAAGTCGTGACCTGGGGCAATGCTCTCGCCGGCGGCGACAGCAGCGCCGCTCAAGACCGGCTCAAAGGCCAGGTGTCGTACCACGCCAATGCGGCCACCCGCGGTCTGGCGCTCAAGGCCAGCCGATTGGCCAGGCTCAATACCCTCTGACCCCCTCGACGATGCCTTGCCGTGCGGCGCTCACCCGAGCGCCGCCTATCTGAATTAAGGAGAGGGTGACATGAGCCAGACCAACAACAATCTGCGGGAGCCAACTGTAGACGAAGCGCCCAACGGCATTCTGGATCCGCAAACGCTTCCTCCGAAGGGAGCGACCGTCAGGATAAAACCCTGGATACCCATGGTGTTCCGCGATCACGTTTACTTGTACGTCGGCGACACCTACACCGATGACCTGCCCATCAGCGCCAATGCCGTCGGCAAAGATGTTGAGTTCAATGTAGAAGCCCGGGAATTTGTTGCCGATGAGAATCACATCGTGCGGATTCGCTACGAAGTACAGCTGTACCAGAGCACTCGCGAACGTTCGAACATCCTGGATCTGAAATTGCAGACGGGTTTCGACGCCGCCGCCACACTGGATCTGAGCAATGACAACTACGTCGTCTCCGTCGACAAGCCACCGCTTGCCCCTCCCCCGGCGGCGCGCATGACCCGTGAAGCCACTTGGGGCCAGGCTCCCTACACCTGGGACAGCACCGATCCGCTGATTGCCAGTGCCGATGCACAATCGGGCGAGATCACCGCCCTGCGCAACGGCACCTGCAGGATCCGCGCGACCGACAGCCAGAGCCAGAGCAGAGAGTACCCACTGACCGTCAAGGGCATTCAGGAGGTGCACTTCCTAAGTGCCGGTGCGGATTGGGAGGGCATGACCAGAATCTGCACCGCTGCAAAGCTGCAACCGATCACCCTCGCCCAGACGAAACGGCTATGGACGCTTTACTTCCCCGACAGCGGCCCCGTCGCGGATTTCCTTGAGTGGTTGAACTACCCGGTATGGACCGCCGACGTCTTGGGCGCCAACACCGCCTGGACGTACGACCTCAACGGCTCCTCGGTCAATGACAACGCCACCAGCCAGGACACCGCCTCGTTCTGGCAGGTTCTGGGTGTCTCCAGAGATTGAACGCGGTGACCGAAAGCTTGTGGAGCACACCATGCAAAAGACGTCTCGGATCAAGTTTCTGCTGCTCGCGTTGTTGCTGTTCAGTGGTGTCAACCACGCAGCAACCGGTCCAGAAACCGCGCAGCTGCTCAATCAGCGTTATCACAACTCCGCCCCACAGTGCGCGGGCGCCAATCCCGCGTACTTTTGCAGCGGCGTGTTGCTGCGCGGCAGTGAGGGCACGCAAGCATTCTGGAAACACTCGGCAAACGCCGTACAACTGGGCGCCGAGGGTTTCAATTACCTGCGCGCCGATCTTGATACTCGCTCGCTGTCGCAAGCATACGGTGCCGTGTTCAGCGATCAATTCACGGCCATCGGCCAGGACAAGGCACTGGATGTGCTGTGTGCCTACCCGTTCGAGTTTGCGGTTCAGGGCACGCGCCCCGATTTCGGTTGCGGGTGGACAGCGACGGTCAAAGCTCAGGATGCCAGCTCCTGCACGACTCAGGGTGCGACCGACGTCCAGAGCTGGCTTGCGCACTTTGCACAACAGGGCAATCAGCCTGCAAAGCAATGCTCGCTCAGCACTCAAGACCCTGCGCAGTTCAGCGCCAGCCTGGTCGCACACCAACGGATCGGCACCGAATGGTCCGTCCAACCTACGCTGCTGCAAATAAAGAACTGGGACGACCAGGCTCCGAAGCAACTGCCACTGCAAGGCCTGTTCTACGACGTGACGAAGAGTGGCTCATTGCTGGGCGCACAAAAGGATCAACGCGACTATTTCAACGCCACCGGCGACTGGCTGCCGATCCTGCGCATGGACCTGAGCCGGAAACCGGATGCGGTGTTCGGGTTCAATCAGCAGGATCAGTTGTATATCGGCTATCAGGTCGCGGCGAATCTGAATGCCCGCTACGCCAATACGACCATGACATGCCCAAACAACGAAGCCGCCTACAAATGCAGCGGAGTCTTGATACGCACGACCAGTGCAACACCCGAATACCATGCGTGGAATTCCAGCCCCGGGTCGGTGGAGCGCAACGGCGTTTCTTTTTCCTATTTGCGAGCCGACATTTACCTGCCCATTCTGGCCTGGTCAAAGCCGCAGGGTCTGATCCTCAAGGAGCTGTCTGCACCTGCGGCTTATCCTCTGACACTGCGCTGCGCATGGCCACATGACGCTGCTACGTTTTATCGAAGCGATAGCTGTAATGAATCATCACGAACCCCTTTACCCAGTCATCCATGCGATGAGCAAGGTATTACCACGGTTGAGGCATACCTCACTCATTTCAACGCACTGACCGATCGTTACGCCGGATGCAGCCTCAAAGGCGAGCAAGCGCCCTTCGCCGTAAGCATTCAAGTTCGTGCATTGTTTTCGGTGCAGGATCAACGGGTGCATAACGAATCCATCATCGCGGACTGGCCGCAAAACATTCCGGAAAAAATTCCGCTTCAGGCGTTTTTCTACACCAGTGTCTTGGGTAAGCCGAGCGCCCGTTACTTTCAGAAGGATTACTTCGAGCAAACCGCAGGTTACCTGCCGGTGGTGCAATTGACTTTCAACGCAGCAGATAACGCCTACAGGTTCGAATTCGATCCGCAAGACCAGCTTGTTGGCGGGGAAACACCGTGAGCTTGGACCATTGGTCGAAAACCTGCGCTCACCTGTCAGATCTGACAGTACCTCTCCCTCCTCCCCTCAGGTTCAATAAAAAACCGTCTGCGATCCCATTGCGTGCTCGTTCAGGAGTTTCGTCATGCCCACCAAAAGCCTGCTTCTGTTTCCCGATCTCAATCAGCCCGTTACAAGGGTGCTTCGGCCCATGCAGATCAGCGGCGCAGTCGCGCCAGTCGTGGATGCCGATGGCGGGATCAATATTGCAGTGGTCGAGGAAAGCGCCAACGGCGTGTTGTGCGTAATTGTGGCGTACCTCGACATGCTGGAAGGAGATAAAAATATTGTTTACTGGGACGATGTCCCGGTGTTCACCCGAATGGTTGAAGCGGGGGAAAAAGACAAGCACCTGTTCTTTTATCTGCCCAAAGCGCTGTTCTCTCCCGGTCTGCATGAATGCTTTTATGAGTTGACCCGGTTTGGCGAAACCGCGCCGGACGATCCCTCTGTGTTGTCACTGTTTCGGATCAAACTCACCAGCCCCGGTGGCCGAGACAGGGAACCCCATCTACCCGACGGGCACTCCGAACTGCACATCGCGCAACTGCCGCAGGAAATCATCGATCAGGGAGTGATCGACGCCGAGTGGGCGAAAAAAGGCGTTCCGCTGACTGTTCGTGCCTACCCGGAAATCACACTGCGAGACACGATTCTGATGCGCTGGGGCAGCCATACCCTGGCGCCGCACCTTGTTACACAAGCTCAGGCAGAGGGCAAGGACCCCATCGTGATCGTCGCCAAACAGGAAGACATTCTGGCCGGTGGCGACAGCCCGACGCTGGAAATCAAGTACGACCCTCACGATGAAGTATGGAACTGGTCTTCCCGACACTCCAAACGCACTCGGATTGCCGTCGACGCCGGCGCCTGGCGGCTGCAAGCCCCGATCATCAAGGAATCGGTTAATGGGATCATCACCATCATCAACTTGAATAAGGAGAACGTCACGGTCCAGGTCCCTATCGCGGGCTCAGATTTCGCGCTGAAAGATTCAATTGAAATGACCTGGATCGGCACCCCTTTTACTGGCAAGCCGTTGATTCACACCGAAACCAAACTGGTGGAAAGCATCCCGAGTGTCTTGCCATTCGAGGTGCCGTACGCGCAAGTCCGCGCCATCGCCATGGGCCGGGCTGATGCCTCCTACGTGCTGACGAAAGCGGACGGAAGTCCGCCGCTATCCTCCAAACGCGAATTTGCCGACGTGGTGGGTGACGTTTCAATGCCGGACGCACCGACGATTCTCGAGTTGCTGGGTGACATACTCGAGCCGCACAGGCCTTACGCCACGGTGCGAATCGGGTACGCAGCCATTGCCAATGGCGATCTGGTCGCCGGTCACTGGATAGGTGAAAAGTCCAACGGTCAGCCCTATGTCCATGAGTTCACTCATGCCGTCAGTGACAACGAGGCAAAAGAAGGCTTTTTCACTGTTTACGTCGACAAAGAGCACATCGGCGTGCTCGACAAAGGCAGCCTCGATCTTTGGTACACCGTGTCCAATGACAAGCCGGAACTCTACGGTGTCAGTGATTCGGAGCATCTGTTGGTCAGGGTACAAGGCGTCACCGCGACACTGCGCAGGCCCGAGGTGGAGGAAGCCGGCAAAAATCCAGATGTGCTCGACCCATCCAAAGTCTTCGATGTCGTCCACATATTCATCGAAAATCCGCCGACGCAAAAAGACGACATCGTGACCTGGTATTGGCAAGCGACCCATCCGTTCGGCAGCATCAGCGACTGGGTGCCCATTACGGCGCTGAGCGCCGGTAACCCGCTGCGTTTTCGAGTGCCTGCAGAGTACGTCACGCGCAATATCGGGCAGTACGTCAAGGTGCGATATGTGCTGCTGCGCCCCTCCACTCAACGTTACGAACATTCTGCAACGCTCGATTTGTTAATTGGTGAATTGGTTGGCGAACTTCTCCCGCCCAAGGTGATTCAGGCCCTTGATGACATTTTGAATCCGAAGGACGGCCTCAACGGCGTCGATGTACGCGTCAGTTACGAAACCATGAAGCCCGGTCTGGATATCATCAACCTCAATTGGATCGGCACACCGGGTGCTGGCACCTCGACTGATCTTGAATTGCCGGGGGATGTCAGTGGAACCGTCACCTTTCGTATTCCCGGCTCGGTTATCGGCGCCAACATCGAACGACGAGTGGACGTTGGTTATAGCGTGACACGCTCTGGCTTAACCACTCCCTCGGACTCATTGGACTTGTATGTTTCCAACTTCAAGGATCCTGAAAACGACTGGCCCCGTCCGCAAGTCCCTTTGGCAACCAACAATGTTCTTGATCTGATGACGTTCAGCGGCGATGCAAGCGCTCTTGTATTGAAATGGCCGTTCATTGCGCTCAAGCAACGCGTCTGGTTCAGGCTGGAAGGCAAGACAGCAGCGGGCAGCGACTACGTCATCAGGATGCTCGATGGCGTCGAGATCACTCCGGCGCAGGTGAGCAGCGGGCTGAATGAAGTCCTGCGTCGAAGCGAGTTAATGAAGCTGGGACATTCCACACCGGCAAACGTGATTTGCAAAGTCTCGTTTGATGGCACCAATCAGGAAGTCAATGCGATTGAGTTCCCGAAATTATCGCTGACGATCAGAACCCGGTACGACTGGCTGACGCCGAAGATCACCCATGTGACTGACGCCAATGGGGAGGTTACAGAGGGCGGCGAAACCTTCTTTGAGCAGGTCACCATCAAAGGCACCGCGACCCGGGATGAGAAGGTCGAGATTTTCGATGGCTCCACCTCGCACGGCAATGTTGACGTTGGGGTTGATGGCATCTGGAGCAAGACCCTGCTCAACCTCCAGATCAAGGATTATCACATTACAGCTCACGCTCTATATGCAGCGGACCCGGTTTCCAGCCTGATACGGGCCTTTACGGTGAAGGCGGCGGTGCCACCCACCATCACCAATGCCCAGGATTCCAAAGGCACCGTGATTCCAGATCGCGGCACCACCGTCGACACAACCGTGAAACTGACGGGCAGCGCCAGCGAGGGCGAGCAGGTGGAGATCTTCGACGGCGCCGCCAGCAAGGGCAACGCCACAGCGGACCCATCGACCGGCATCTGGACCAAGGACCTTACGGGCCTGAGCGTGGCAACGCACAGCTTCACCGCCAAAGCACTGTATGGCGCGGGTCAGACTTCGGGGGCACGGACACTGACCGTGACTGCGGTGGTGGCCCCCACCATCACCAATGCCCAGGATTCCAAAGGCACCGTGATTCCAGATCGCGGCACCACCGTCGACACAACCGTGAAACTGACGGGCAGCGCCAGCAAGGGCGAGCAGGTGGAGATCTTCGACGGCGCCGCCAGCAAGGGCAACGCCACAGCGGACCCATCGACCGGCATCTGGACCAAGGACCTTACGGGCCTGAGCGTGGCAGCGCACAGCTTCACCGCCAAAGCACTGTATGGCGCGGGTCAGACTTCGGGGGCACGGACACTGACCGTGACTGCGGTGGTGGCCCCCACCATCACCAATG
>NZ_NEJJ01000012.1:224396-232526 GCF_002113045.1 Pseudomonas sp. B26(2017)
GTCACCGACTCCAAGGGCAGCGTGCCGCACAACGGCACCACCTTCGACACCAGCGTCACCGTCACCGGCAAGGCCAGCCCCGGCCAGACCGTGCAGCTCTATGACGGCGCCACCGCCGTCGCGCCCGTGACCAATGTCAACGCCAACGGCGACTGGAGCAAAACCTTCACCGGCCTGAGCGTCGCGCCACACAACATCAAGGCCAGGGCATTGTATGGGTCACAACTGGAGTCGGCGGTTCGTATCTTCACCGTACGCCAACGACTTACCGTGGATCCTTCCACCCTCATCCTGAACGGGCGCAATTACACCATCGCTGGCACAGGTTTGAATTGGGTGACTACGGGTAATGACCCTGCAGGTACCGCAGGGCGGAAAACCGTGTCAGGCGGTCAGCCCCCCTACACGTTTAAATCGTCTTCCCCAACAATCGCGTCCGTTGACAACACCGGCTTAGTCAGAAGCGAAGGTAATGGGATTGCCACCATTATCGTCGAGGACAGCGCTCAAAACTCTGTCACCTTCTCCGTTCAGACATCTAATGTGAGACAGATACTGGTCAATCATCAGCAACACTCAGCCGCTCAAGCGGCTGCGTGGATCTCAAGTATGGGCGCAACTCAGATTGATTCAGGTGCTGGCTGGCAATCTTTCTCCACCGTAGTTCGCACGAAATATACTCGCGGCCCGGGATTCGTGACCGAACACTATTTCACAGGAGGTAAAAATGGAAACAACTCGTATCACGTATCTGCAGTTGCTCATAACACCCATCCAGAGGGTTGGATCTATTTGACTTTTTCTGCAATAGCCACCCTCAAGGTCATCTGTGAAAAATAGCTCAGTTGAACTCATTCAAGATTCACGAGATTCAAATTGAGCGAGTGATGAGCGCCCGCTACGAAAGGTCTTTCTGGAAAAGGGCCCCCGCACCTGTGGCTAACGCAATTCAGGTTGCACAATTGTGGTTCATTACGCGCCCGCATCCGCTGAAGTAAAGCGTATAAAAACCAAGCGAAAAAAAGCCGCTACCCCCTCAAGGGGTAGCAGCTTTCTGATACTCAAGACCGTGACTTACCAGCTATACCTCACCCCAACATTCCCCCCCCAAGGCTGTTCGATATGCTCGCCATTGGCGTAATCCAGATCGACATGCACCTGCCATTTGTCCGACAACGCCACCGCCACACCCGTACCGAACTCCGCCCGTGAACCCGACAGGTCGTTGTTGAACACGTTGTTGTTGATCTTCACCTCATTGTTGTTCGCAAACTCATGAGCAATGGCCGCGCGCGCATAAGGTTGCGCCACAGCACCGTTGCCGATATCAAAATTGCGCCCGAACGTGGCGCCAGCCTTGCCCAGGAATGAGCGAGTGCGATCGCCATCGGCCTGCATGTCGTTGTCCAGGCTGAAGCGTTTGCCCTGGATCTGCGCGGCTGAAAACTGCGCGAAAGGTTCGATGAAGTAATCGTTGCTCAACTTGATGTGACGACCAGCCTCAACCGATGCACTGAAACCCCAGTTATCGTAATCGCCCTTGGCACGCGTGCCGTCACTCATTCCAACCTTGGCCTCATTGCGAAAGCGGTTGAATTTCAGCACGCCATCAACGTAGTAGCCGGTGTCGCGGTCCATCCACGTCACGTAAGGCCCGAAGTAGTAACTCTTGACCGTGCCCGAGGTGCCGTGTTCAAGACTCAGGTCCGATTGACTGTAACCACCCATCACGCCCACCAGAACATCGCTGTCATTCACCCGGGCATCAGCTCCGAGGGAAAGCCCTTGCTGGTTCTGCCTGTACGCCACACCGGAGCTTTCTGACACGTTGTACTGATTGCCATAGGTGCGTGCCCAGGCGCCCGACTGGCCACCGTTGAAGCGCAACTCACCCATGCGGCTGCGCAGTGAACTGGCTTCGCCGTACAACAGGGTGATCGGAGAGTTGAACAGGGCCAGCACCGCACTGGCACCAGGGCTGATCACCTGGGTGGTCGGATCGAGGAACCATTCAGTGCCGCCGGTTCCAACTGGTCGCCGGGCCAGGTCATAGGACCATGTCCCGAGATCCACTCGCCCGCCCGTCAGCGCAAAGTGCGCATCGCCAGCGGCGGTGTGCACCAGGGTCAGTTGCTGTGGATTGACTGCGTCCAGACCGGACGCCGCCACCAGCAAACCGAACTGCCCGGTCGCCACACCGGTGACGTTGAGGAAGTCATGCTGCCCCGTGGCGAAGTTGCCCTTCATGGCGAAAGTGCTGGAACCATCGGGCGAGCCGGCCAGCGTACCGACGTTCAACTGGTAAAAGGTATTCGGCACATCCTGCGCACCAAAGCGAACCGTCCCGCCATTCATCGCGAGCGTTCCTACGGTGTCGTTGCCCGTCAGGGTCCAGATCGAACCACTGTTGACGGTCACGGCATTGACCTTGTCGAGACGGCCGGTGAACTGCGAACTGTTCTGCAGGGTGACGTTGGCCGTGGAGCCGTTTTCGACCAGCACATCGCCGGTCATCCGGCCTTGATCGAAGGTCAGGTTGCCGGTGCTGTTGCCGGCGATGTTGATGTTGCCCTGCAACTCGCTGCTGGCGACGGTCATGGCGGCGGTGGAGGCACCCTGGACGTCGAGCAGATTATTGTTCCCGGCAAGCAGCCGGGCGCCGTTCGACAGGTTGATGGTTGCATTGGTCCCGCGATCAACGAGAACTGCTGAGCCATTGACCCCTTGCACAGTGGCGTTATTCAGAGTGAGCGTACGAGCGCCGACATTGGCCGTATCGTTGACCATGCGCACGCCTGTCGCCTGACCGGTGATGACCGTCCCGGCGGAGGCGTTCAACGCGCCGCCAAGAAGATTCGCACCAATGCCATTGCTGCCAGTACCGGTCACTTGCGTATTGGCCAGCGACAAAGTGCTGAGCCCCGTGACTTGCGCGCCGAAAACATCACCACGGATCTGACTGTTGGAAACATCCACAGTAGAGCCGCCAGCGGCAATCGAAGAACGGTTGACGGCCAGACCGATGTCGTCGCTGGTCACATTGGCCTGGTTGATGGTGCCCCGGCTGCTGGTGACCAGAATGCCTTCGACGCCAGGATTGCTGACGACCGTGGCGCCATTGATGGTCAGTGTCGATCCGGATCGAATGGTAATTGACTGGGTGGTGGCACCATTGACATTCAACACTGCGTTGTTACGCACCAGATAATCGATCGGCGTTGTCGTCGAATCGATATTCAGCGTCGTGTTATCGACAATGGTGGCTGCCAGTATGCCGCCGCTGGAAATGGAAATGGCTGGCATGACCATCAGAATACTCAACGCGTCTTTTACAGAAAGACGTTCAAGCCGCCCGCCAAATATTCTCATGACTTACCCACCTCTGATATACCCGTGCAAAAGTGCGAAATGCATTTTCGTAAAGAAATAGAGCGCGAAAACTAATCGGATTCCTCAAAAAAAAATGTAGGACAAGTCCGATAAACAAGGAAGAAAAATCCCTGACACTGATTTTATAAAAACGGGAGGCAACAGCCTCCCGTTTTTTTCTTTCAAATACTACAAGGTGTCGCATCACCATGCCTCATGAGCACCCTGACCAGGTGTCGCACTGACGGTGTAGGCCGCCCATCAATCACGGCTTCATAACTCACCGCCCCCCATGCATTTCCTGTATCAAGAAACTGCTGATACGGAAAGCGTATGGTAAAACCATTTTGCACATCCGAAGAATCCGGCTTATATGTAACCTTATCGTTATTACCCGGTATCTCAGTATTACCAGCGGAATCACTGTAGCCCTGATAAGTAAAAGTCAACGTCTGACCTTCCAGTTGCGGTTCTCCCCTCGGAATAAAAACCTCGATACATTTTATAAGCTCTGGATGGCTTTGCAATGAAGGGCAATTCAAATAACCAAAATCCGGATCGAGATGCTGGAAGGTTGCCTGAGGCACACTCCCCGGTCTGATGAACACATCTACATCCCGCGGCAGTGAGCGCTCTTCGTTATCGTTCACATCAGGATTGGTGACCTTATAAGTCACTGGAACTTCAGTGCCGTTCCCACCAGCATCTACAACTGACCAATCAATTGTCCAATCCAGGTCAGTCTCCGTACCATCCAACTGAAGAACACCGCCTTCAGCGTCTGTAACTTCAACTCCGTTCCAGATCAGAGTGGCAATATCCTTATCCTTGATACCCAGGTAAGCGGCCACTGTTACGTCAACATCCTGATCCTTGTCCAGCACCGTCAAAACGTTTATCGGATTGCCGCCCGCCCCTTGAACATCGACTGGAAGAAAATCGGGATTTGGGTCATCTGGACCTTCGCCGTCCCCTGGCCGGCGCAGATCGACTAGTACAGCGTCGTTTTTGGGGGGATTACTGGCAGGATGTCGAACCGTTCCACGTTTTATTTGATAGCTGACCTCAATGGTTTTTTCTCCGAGATCACCGTTATGCCAGTACGAATAAGGAATCTCTACATAAGTAGGGAAGCCAGCGATTTTTTGTGCTGGCACTACAACGCCATCGACGGTGACCTCAAGTTCATCACCCTCCACAAAATTGTCGTACTCAGCTTCGATCCCTACTCCAGGGCGCATCCGAGCGTCGGCGAGGTCGATCTTCTTCGGTGCCATGTCGTTATCAAACAGCGGAATACTTGGAGGTAGCAGATTTGCTGGAGGGTCCGTCAATGTTACGTTCACTCGTTTGAAAGGCGAATTTAGACTTCGGTTGCCTTTCCGATCCGTACGATAGTAAAAAATCGCTCTCTCACCCTCTTCATTTCCGACCATTGCGGTCGTCAGATTAAAGGTAACGGGATCAAGAGAATCGACAACAGTAAAATCTCCTACGTGTACCGGTGTCGGAAATGTCGAGCCAAAATAACATTCATACTTGTCCCCTATTTTTATATCGGCGACCCTTGGCATGGTAATCAGGACAAAACCGTTGGCATCCAGATAAGGCTTGGTAATCCCGTTGGCCTCCACCTCCGGAGGAAGAGAAACAAGACCGCTGACATCAGGTGGCGCAGTGTCGATATTGATGAGCAGATCCGGAATATCTTTAGTGTTCCCGCCATGATTGAGTACATAGCTCAACAAGTGCGGACCCGAGACATTCGTAAGCCCTGCTGGCAATACCATTGGAATTTCAAGAATTACAGGATCAAGAGGGGTTCGGTAGGTATACCGGGTGCCTTGCCGAGTGCCATTCCAAGTCAGATCTATAAACCCGTCAACGGGAGGATCATCGTCAGACCCGTCGAACCTGAGGACATTCACTTTCAATGCAAAACCCTGATACTGTTTGTGCAATTGATTCGGTTCATCGTCCATCTCATCAGGCAGCAGAGGATTATCATCATCCAGCTCAGGCGCTTCATAGCCCGCTTTCGGTGAATTTCGGAGAATACTCAAATAACGCTCACGACTTTGTACCGGGGTCAACTTAATGACATTTTTCATTTTGCTCATCCTTTCAATGACTTGATTAAATGACAAAGGGTATTGCATCCCCGTGCCAGAACACCTGGAACCAACCGCAAATCAAAAAACACTGCATTGGCACGACTGTGCGCATCAGCAGTTATTACACGCACAAACTTCCTGAAACACTTGCCCTTCGGGGAAATCACTCATTACAAAGATCCTTATCCGGTCCACAGACTTCCCCGCTGGGCATGGTTCTATTGATGATTACAAAATCCGGCCTCGACTCTCCCCGCCCACCATTGCTCTTTCTCAAAAAATAACGACAGAGCGCCGATCCGTTATTGACCATGGGCGCAATCAACTTTTGATAGTCCGTCACCAGCACGTCAAAACCATTGCGTGCCTCATCAATACTCAGCGTTTTCGGGAAAGAGTCTGCAGCGCCCGCAATAGGAGAAGTACCGTTGGGGCCCAGACACCCTTGCCAATGCAGCTCGACAACGTCGTTCTCGTCGAACGCGTCATTCCCTTTGACATGAACTTTTACATGCACCCACAACCGCGGGTTGGCGCAGCAATTGAGTAGCCCTTGTCGCCCGCCATCCGGGAAGGTCGGCTCGGGCAGATTCCTGATGATGATGATTGCCACGTTCACCAGGGTCGTCGGGGCCAACTGCTGATTCACACCGTTATCGGTGACGTAGCGCACGGGTAGTACGGGGTTTTCCTTGTCCAGGTCGATAAACGCCCAGGGGATGCTGAAGAAAATGATCTTCCCGGCCGTGTCCCCAGGCTGAACCTCGTACTCCGCGACGGGTGTGCTGATGGCTCCCCAATACAGAAAGACCTTTTCCCCCGGTACGGGATCGTCATGAAGCGCCAGTTGCCCTTCGGCAGGCAATTCGTAGTCATCGGGCAGCAGCTTGTTCAGCTCTTTTGAAACGGCGCCGTAAATCTCGACCTTTGCCAGCCTGGTGTTCAACAGTGCAGGTGCGTCGGGATGGTCTTGACCTGCGACTGTAAAGTTGTAGGGCACGGTTGTTTCAGGTGACGGCAGCGTCGGTATCCCGCCCCGGCTGACGCGGTAGTCGACATGCGCGTCCATGGGCCCGAGCCCGTCAGCCGTCAGCGTTGCCCAGGGCACGGTCGCGGTGAGTGGAAATGCCGCAGGATCGACATCAAGCGGTGCAAGATCATGACCGTTCCACCGGATCAGAAGTTTGTCGGAAGCATCCGGGTTGTCATAAGGGTCGATTTCGACCGTAACAGCCTTCTGGTTCGTGGCCCCTTCGCGGGCATGCTCGCGGTCGATCAATCCCCGGATCGACAAGGGCACACGAGGCGGCTTGAGGTTGCCGGGACCGGGTCTCAGATCGACAAACACCGGCAACAGCGTGGCGCGCGGCCCGATGTTGCCGGCCCAGTCACGCAACTTGTAATAAAAATATCGTGGGCCGTGCCCTCTGGCCCGAATGTCCGCTTCATAAATCGTGATGATCAACTGTTTCTGATCGATGTCCGGCTGGCTGAACTCTTGCTCGCGAATTTCCTGCTCCGAATCCGGCGGATTGTCGCTGTCGGTCAGGAAATAGATCGCACGATCCCGTGCCTTGGCATCCACATAAAACGGGACTTGAAACCTGACCTCGCCAAAACGGGTGAGATAGTCGTCGGTAATGACGTCACCGGGAACGTTCAGCAATATCAGGGCTCCGGGGCTTTGCCCATCATCCGGAGGCAGCCGATCTACCGTCACTCGAGTATCAAAGGAATTTTTCTTGTTCCCACCGTAATTCAACTCGTAGGACAAGGCGTAAATGCCATGCGCCAGCTTGTCCCGCGGGACTTTCAAGACCTTCTCACCCGGCGTATCGAATGTATCTTTGTACACCGGAGTGAAAGAGCCGCCCTCCAGCACCCAACTGATGGTAATGATGTAAGGGATGGGATCAGCGAAGGGGGGCGGTATCCAGTCGGGGACAATCACCTGCAGATCATCGCTTAAAGCACTGCGCGGCAGCAGCCCATCAGGACTTTCATCGCCGTTCTCATCCTTGAGGATGATCGGAACCCTGGGTTTTTCCAGTTCGGGATCTACAGAGTCGATCTGGTTTGGAGTCATCGGCATTACGGACGCCCTCTCACGAAATGGCCACGCCTCTTGAACATCTGCACGTTATCTGCAGGTTCATGATTCGTTGCTCTGACGTGATTTAACGGCGTTGCACATTCGCCGGCTACTGTCAGAAATTACAGGTTTTACTACCGTTCGTCGGGGATTGGGCTTGCAGTCAATTCGGCAGAGCGGCATAAACAGAAATGTTTAACAAACATACTCAGTGGCTGACCGACTCAGGCTACCCAGCCTCGCGCCGATGCCTACGCATCCTCCAGAATCCGCCGGTTTAGCGATGAGGCGTGGCGGCTCCGTCCAATCACGGAGATTCGCCATGAT
This sequence comes from Pseudomonas sp. B26(2017), assembly GCF_002113045.1. Taxonomy (NCBI): domain Bacteria; kingdom Pseudomonadati; phylum Pseudomonadota; class Gammaproteobacteria; order Pseudomonadales; family Pseudomonadaceae; genus Pseudomonas; species Pseudomonas sp. B26(2017). Next base: position 232,299 of record NZ_NEJJ01000012.1, read on the forward strand.
CAAACCCACGCCAAACCCGCCGGAAGTCGATTCGATTCGCCCTACGAAACCCTCGATTCAAAGAAACTCCATGGGACGGCGGGTTTTATCATTTCAGCCTTCAGGTCAACCGTTCGTCTTAAACCCGCCCGCACCTGTAATTTCTGACAGTAGCCAGCCTCGGTTCAGCGCCATTCAATACCTCCATCGCCCCGCCATTCGATCGGAGTTCGCGCCATGGCTGTCAAC